>JAAWLQ010000216.1 GCA_022797995.1 Lachnospiraceae bacterium | reverse complement strand
GGCAGGAGCAGTTGGGATCGTCGCACTCGTGGCCGTGGTGATGGTGCTCGTGCTCCTCACTAGCATGTTCCAGCATCTCCCGCATCATCTCCTCCAGCGTGTCCACACCCTCTATAGTCTCCAGCACAGCCCTGCCGTCAAGCTCCGCCAGAGGCGTCGTAATAATCACCGCTTTCTCATTGTGCTCTCGAATCAGCTTCACACACTCCTGCAGTCTGTCCGCGCTCACCTTATCCGTTCTGCTCAGCAGAATCGTCCCTGCGTACTCAATCTGATTAATAAAAAATTCACCGAAATTCTTGATATACATTTTCGCTTTGGAGGCATCAACCACAGCCACCGCGCTGTTCACCTGCACATCCAGATCAGCCGCAACGTTCTCAACCGCTTTCAGCACATCGGACAGCTTGCCCACTCCCGAAGGCTCGATCAGAATCCGCTCCGGCGCATAGGTCTCGATCACCTCTTTCAGGGAAGTGCCGAAGTCACCTACCAACGAACAGCAGATACAGCCGGAATTCATCTCCTTAATCTCGATTCCCGCCTCTTTTAAGAAGCCGCCGTCAATTCCGATCTCACCGAATTCATTCTCAATCAGCACGGTCTTGCTGCCGTCCAGGGCTTCCTTTAACAGCTTTTTAATCAGCGTGGTCTTACCGGCTCCCAGAAATCCGGAAAACACATCTATCTTCGTCATCTTTCTTCCATCCTTTCTCAGGCTTTCCTTTGCAGCAACGGAATCCACGCTCTGCGGGGATTCTGTTGTCATGAACAACAAAGATAGTGTATGCGGACTCTCCACATACACTTTGTCTGAACCCTTTATACTTACCTTATTTTCCTCCATATTGATAGAGTTGTCAATAAATTAAAAATAAATTTTTTTCAGGATTTTCAAAACGTCGTAACAGTTCGGTTCCCTGTCTGAATTGTTCCCCTGAATTCACAAGCAGTTACAAGAACAGCAACTAAATGAGAATTAATTCGATGTTGAAACCCCTTTAAAACAAAGGGCTTCCAGATAGGGGCAAAAATAAATCGCCAGTCCAAACGGCGATTTCAAGCCATTTCGAAAAGCGCCGGACTGAGGAAACGCCAAAATGCGACTAAGTTCCCGGAAAGGCTCTGAAGTCGCATAAATTCAATAAAAAAGATAAAGCCTCCCTCTTTTTATCCAAAAGGGTGTATAATGTAAGTGACCAAAATTTCTGCCAGGCGCGCGACAGAGCCTGAGAAAGTGAGGTATGAGCATGGCGAAAGTTATGATGAATAGTTTGCCCCCTGAATTGACAGTGGAGGAAATGGCAGAAATAGAAGCTGCTGAAAGGTTGCCGATAACCTTTGATGAGGATTGCCCGGAAATGACAAGTGACATGTTGCGGGAGTTTCACAGGATGGACATGGTGACGGTAAGGATTTCATCAGGAAATATGAAAAAGGTTAAGTCATTTGGAGCGGATTCTGCTAAAATCCTTAGTCATTTGTTAGATTTAGCGCTTAATGATACCGAATTGTTGAAGAAGTGTTTATAAATGAATTGTCTCTAAAAAACAGGAATGCCCCGCAAGGCTCTCTGGATTTAAGCCTCGCTCTGTCACAAGGAAACAGAGCAATTTTCTGTCCGGACAGTTCTTATGAATTGCTTCGTATGCGCCCAACGCTACGGCCTGGGCGCCGTAAATTACCAGATTCATCCAGATGTCACCGCCTTGCCTTGACTATAAATTCTGTATGATTTCCTTTAAACAAAAATCCTGATATAAGTCCGCTGTCATCACGTTTCATACTTATATCAGGATTCTCTGATTCCTAACTATTTCGTTTCAGGTTAATTTCCGGCCTACCATAGCAAGTCCGCATTCTTAAACTGGGACTCCTTCCCGACCAAATTTTTCAAAATATCTCACCGCATCCTCTTCTGACAATTTGAAATGTTTCTGCAGCTTCGCAATAATTCCCTCTTCCGGAGTCTGCTCTTCCAGATTCTCCTCTACCATGGCCTGTATGCCTTCTTCTCTTATACACTGTGCCAGACTGAACATTTAGCTTTCCTCCTTCCACAATTCTTCATTTTCTGAAAAATCAATATACTCCGAAATCGTGTCCATGAAGCTCTCGCTGTGCGAATACATAATCGCATTCAGAAAACGCAGCAATCTGTATCCTTTGCTTCCTTCTTCTCTATAATAGAATCAAAGAACCGATTCTATTATCTAAAATCCATTATACACCTTATCGCCCAATCTGATAACAACTAACTTTAACAAATCATAATTTTCTTTTTTGACAACGACATCTCCGATGTTTTCCGTATTCACTATGCCGTAAAAAGATATACTGTATCGCTCTCCTTTTGGCACATCATCTCTGCAGATAAAGATACCATAGCATTTTTCCAGTCTCCCATAATCTGTTTCCTCCGTAACCAGAGACAGTTGCGCAGACAGACTTCTTGCCAAATAATATAAACCCCTCTTTTCTATGGGGTATCCAGGCCTGTACGTTTTCTGGGGCTCTATGTCTATATGTAGATTCACCAGAATATCCCCATCGGAAAGCTGAGGATTCTTCGCCCTGAACAGGATGTCGAAAAAGGATGTCTTCTCATTCAGCTGGACAAATTCCACGTTGTCCCCCTTGATCTGAGAATTCGTTCTTCCGGCTGATACCTCTCTTCCCTCCTCTATGGAATCCGTCTCTATGAAATCTATGATTTCCTCCAGACTACATTCCGCATATTCCTCTACTGTTCCCTGAAGGATTACCGCGAGCACTTCCTTACTGTGCAGCAATTGTTTGCATTCTGCATCCAATCCTTCCATATCTGTCGTAAGCTGCATGGCACTGAGCGCTTCCATGCTCCCCTTTACTTTGTCCATAGACTTCTCCCTGTGAATGATAAAGATATTTCCTGAATCGATTTGATAAATACCTGAACTGTCATTTTGACAGTATGATCTGAAACAGAATTGTATGGACTTTATTGTAAAGCATACAAGGGCAGCTGTCAAGCCAATTTCGCTGCTCTTTCGAAATGCTCCTTTTGGTTTCTTCGAAAATATACTGTAATGCTGTAACAAGTTTCTGCAAATAAATTACAGAAATTACTACAAAAATAAGTCCAAAGTAATTTCCCCTGAAAATGACTTCCCATTTGCCGAAAGCTTTCGACTCCTGGCAAACAGGATAGTCTTCAAAACATCATCTCCCGGATTGCCTTTAATGTCTCTCCATATGGCCTTCCCTTGCCAAAAAGCAATGTGGTTCCCAGCACAAATCCCTTCACCCCTTTCGGGGCAAATTCACGAATCTTGTCTATTCCGCAGGCACCGTCCCAGTAAATATCAAAATGCATTCGATCTTTTATGGCAAGCAACTGATCATACTTTTCTCCCACATAGGGCAGGAACATCTGGGCGGCGTTCCCCGGATTCACCGACATGACCAGCACCTTCTTCACAATCCGAAGCAACATACGCACATTCTCCACGCTGGTACCCGGGTTGATGGCGATGCCCGGCACAAGGCCTGCGTTGATGATCTTCTGTAAAGTAGTGGACGGATGATACTCAGCCTCCGGATGGATGTAAATGGTATCTCCCGGATGGAGGTTACTGATGAAAAGTTCTATTGTATTATTGGGGTGCTCCACCATCAGATGCACGTCCAACGGCTTCTTTGCTATGGAACGGATATAGCGCATATCGTTCAGGGACATGGCAAAATTGGGTACATAATGTCCGTCCATAATGTCTATGTGGAAGGAATCTATTCCGCCCTCCTCCAGATTTTTTACTTCCTGCTCCAGATTGCCATAGTTGGCACACATCATGGAGGCTGTGAGTTCGAAGTTCATGGGTTATCTCCTCTACAAACATCCTTTTTCACTTACTCCTGACTGTTTTACTATGTCAGGAACCTGCACCCGGCATGGGCGATGTTCAGATATGTCCTTTTATTCCCCTCTCCGGAGAATTACCCCCCCGATTTTCCCCCATTTATTATCCGCAACTGCAACTATAACATGTTCACTTGTCCTGCTTATGTAATCTATAATCTTCTCCGACATGGCGCCTGCGCCAAACAATATTATTTTCATGTTTCTTCCTCCATTTTTAAGCATTTGATGTTGACAAAGCTTATTCCCCCAGAAAATTTTTATTTGCATATACTACCCTGTATTTTTCTCTATGCCTTTCAAAATAATAAGTAATCAGCCTTTCTGAAATGAAGCCGGGATAACGGTTCATATATGAGTCTTCCTTCTCTCCCCCATTATCTGCCACAGCATCTATCACAGGAAACAGCCATCTGCACAGTCTGTCCAGGACTTCTCGCCGCGCAATCAGCATATTGCAGGGAGAATAGAGATTGCCGGAAAATATATGTTGCGCTTCCTCGTATTCAGATGGTAATTTCCTCCTAAAATACTCCATTAAAAATTCCCAATCTGATGCATTATGACGCTCCATATAATTTCCCGCTATGCTGGGTGCCACATACAAAGGTACTGGCAGAATAACATCGATTCCGTTATTCCCCATCCGTTCCTTCCAGTGATCTGGCAGCATAAAATGCCTTCTATACTGTGCCAGACCTACATAATCTTCTTTCGCATGTTTCCATATCCAGTACAAACCTGTCAGCTCGCAGTACTGTCTGTTTTTGGCGGAGATATTCTCTCCCGCACAATCAACAAGCACACCAGGAAACAGCCTCCTATCTGTTAAAGCCGCACCCACCTGCAGAATTTCCTCCTCTGCCAGAAGCTTATCCCTTCTCTGCACAGGTTTGTCAAATATGGTACAAGCCACATAAATCTTAGCCGTCCTGTTTTGCATACCCCGAATCTCCTATTCCTAAATCATCTATCAATAGAAAGTGTCTTCCACTGCTCATAAAATATTTTTGCAGATAGTCATTGCGAAGTTTCCTGTCCAACTCCGCCGTAACGGGAACGATTCTTTTCATCCCTGCCGCCTTCAGCTCTTCTCTTATCCGGGTTTGGTTGACGCTGCGTGTTGCTATATAAACAGGAAAATCCACATTAAGTCCCTTTTCGATCAGTCGTACGGGTACTCCGTCCACGCTGGGTAAGTTTTCCAACATGTCATCTACCAAAAACGCAGCCACTTCAACGGCAGGGTAAAGATATCTCAAATAAGCGCAAAAAGTCCTTCCCCTGGAATGTGCGCCGGCAATATAAACCTTTTGTATGTTTTCTTCCATAAAGTCCTCTCTCATTTCAATTCTTCATCCCGTCCAGCGTCCCGCAACGCCCTTTTCACCTGAGCAAGATATGCATACCTGTATTTTTCATCCGGTTCCAGATAATTTCCTTCTCCCCATTCATTCCATGCGTTTAAAAATAAATACTCGTTTCCTTCTCGTTGACTAAGCAGTAACATTTTTCTCAAGTATCTCCCGAACTTTGCTGGTGAAGCCCCCTTTGTGACAATTGCCTTTTCATGTCTTCTTGGAGTATCATCATAACCGATGAAAGTCGTTCTGAATTGGTTCCTCCTGTGAGGCTTTTTCAGCATTTCCCGATTCATCTCATCATAGTAAATGCTTTTTAACGCCAGCCTGTTCCAAAGCATAGTCCGTCTGTTAACAGGCCGTAATTTCATTTCCCGATTTCCATGCATTTCCGATTTTGTTTTGTTTGGTTCAAAATCAACGGAAGCGTTTACATGGATGCTTTTCTCCACATGCTCCCTGCATACATTCATGGAAACCAGAAAAATCCCGTCAAAACCGTCCTGTTTTGCGCACAGATTCCAATACTCTATCATCTGATTAAACCGGGGAATATTTTTTAGCCTGTATATCACCAAAAAAGGCCTGTTTCCCTCTTTAATGTATCGTTGGTCGTGAAAAAATGGCCTGAAGTAATTATAATGCCTGAACCATTCCTCTCTGTCTCCATAGGTCTGGGGAATCAATATTTCCTTAGCACCTCCCGCTCCATGCCACGTTTTTGTCCACGGCTCATTGGCCCATGCAAAGCAAAAATGGGTTTGAATTTCTTTGTTATCAAGCCAGTTTTGCACCGGTCTCTCCAAAACCATTCTACCGTTAAACCAGTAATGGTAAAAACAGAAACCGTATATCCCCGCCTTCCTCGCAAGTCTGTCCTGCCACTCCATTGTACGCCTGTCCAACAAATTATAATAATTTTGGTGAAGCGGAATTCGTGGTTGTAAATGTCCTGTAAAAAGGGGGCTGCTTTTTTTCACATTCGTCCACTCTGTAAATCCCTTACCCCACGCATCATTATTTTCCGGTATTTCATGAAATTGTGGTAAATAAAACGCGATTACTTTCATGTGATACCCTCCCTGTGTGCTTCGGCACATATTTTTATAAACTCCATATGACTTCTTCGATAGATATAATTCTGCCGTTCACCCTGGGGACCAATAGTTCCCGGACCGCATCAAACGCATAAAACGGCGTCACAACCACCGCCTCCACTGCAGGCAGTTCACCCTCCGGGGAATAAATTTCCCTTATTCTTGCTATGGTATTGCAGATGTCTCTGTCAATACCACAGACAATCTCGATACCACTTCCTTCCAAGTCTTCACACAATCTGTTGGCAATCTCGCCCATTCCATAAACAGCCACCGTCCGGATCCCGCACGCATGGAAATACTCTGCGGCACTCCTCTTCCCGTTTTTTATCTCCAGCCAATGACTGAGAAGCTGGTAATAATCATAATATTTCTCCGCTTCCTTCTTCCATTTCTCC
>JAAWLQ010000215.1 GCA_022797995.1 Lachnospiraceae bacterium | reverse complement strand
GAATAGCCCTTTGATTATAGGGTTCGCGAAGCGGTTCCTATAATAGAATCTAAGAGAAGATTCTATTATCAAAAATATATAATAGAATCTAAGAGATGATTCTATTATCAAAATTCTATAATAAGGTCATTATATCATGTCCTCCAAATTTCACAATACATCCTTGGCTGGAATGCTTTTCAGGGGCTCTGAAATACAATCAAAATTTTATGTTCGGAAGTTTCGGTTCTGTTCAGGACTTGATATCGTTACCTTTGACAAAAAGTGAAAATTTCATAAAACAGGTTGTAATTGATCAGAAATAGTGTATACTAGATATAGCAGGTGATGCACAGCCTTATAAAATGAGCAAGTTATGAGTGGGTGATGCACAGCCCCTAAGTGAGCGAGTTAACAGATGGCAGGGACTACTTAAGTCTCTGCCTTTTCTGTAAATGAACGAAGGAGTTTTATGAAAAACAATCTTAAAATATATGGCGTGAAAGATGCCTATATAAAATACCTGAGCCAATATCAGGAACATTTATTTTTGCACGAAGGTGGGTCGTTCGGCCGAAAATACATAGGTACCGTTATAGAAATAGATGGATTATCTTATTTTGCACCCTTGTCTTCCTTTAAAGCCAAACACAAGGAAATGAAAGAGTGTGTAGACTTTATTAAAACAATAGAATCCACGCTCTGCGAGGATTCTATTGTCATGAATAAAAGACTATGCTGTTATCAACATTAATAATATGATTCCTGTTCCCAGGAAACAGTTAGTTGAGTTAGATATCAATGCGGAAAAAGATCCACACTATAAGTTTCTTTTACAGGCTGAGAGCCGCGAAATCAACAGGCAAAGAAATCGGATAAGAAAAAACGCCGAGATAGTCTATAATCATAAAAAGCGAAACAAGGATTCCACACCATTAGCAAAAAGAACAAATGATTTTGTGGTATTGGAAAAAAAGTGTAGGGAATACAGGTCTTTTTGATACTATTTCAGGGGGCAAATATCCCGCCCCCCGACCATAAAACAGGAAATCTCATCAAATCAGCAGCATCCCGGCCACCACCAGAACGATGGCACCGGCGGCAAGAAAGATAAGCCCCACACCGGCAATCTTCTTCCTGCGCTCTATCTCGCTGCGCGAGGCCTCCGGCATATCCAAAATGGGATACTTTCGCCGACAGATCAGATACATAAGTAATCCGCTGGAATTGTTGCCGCCCATCACCAGAAAGCCCAGCAGCTTCGGATGTTTCATCCCTCTTGCGGCCGCATCCAGCACAGTCATTCGATAAAGTTGATATACACAGGCCGCCGCACCTGTCAGCAAAAAGGCAACTCCCACAATCCCCACTGCCATGTTTAAATTCGTATTCATATTCACACCTCCGTAAGCTTGATTTCTGAAGCCTTTGCATCAGAATTCTCAGTCAGAATCTCTTAATAATCTGATAAAACAATACCGCCGAACTGATAATCGCGGTGCAGAATGTTGCGGCCAGAAAGTATACATTCTCCGGCAGGAATACATTCAGGGATATCAGCAGGGCAATGACTAATATATTCAAAAGAATTGCCCCCATCAGTTTCTGATTGCTCCTGACCACATTCGTGCTCTCTTCCAGATGCTTCACCATATTGTCATCTCCTTTCAGTAAGACATCCAAGCTGACGCCATACAGTTCGCTCAGCCGCAGTACGCTGACAATATCCGGATAGGACTTCTCCGTCTCCCAGTTGGAAATGGTCTGCCGTGATACCTGGATTTCCCCGGCCACCTGTTCCTGGGTTTTCCCCGAACTGATACGCGCCTCCTTCAGCTTTTTTCCGATTTCCATATCACTTGTTTCTCCTTTCGCGGTTATCATGGCATATTCCAACCTCGTTGTCTACCAAATTTCTTCGACAATCGGGGAAAAACGCTGTCAAAATTCTTTTGCAGGCCGATTTTTGCATATCAGGCACAAGACAGTATGTAATCCGGGCAAAAACAATCGAGTAGGGGAATTCTCTTTTTCACTGCCAGCCGCGAGGCCCGCATGCCGCCTTAGCGGCAAACTTTCCATTTCGGGCCTGCGCATAACATAGCAGGGAGAAGAAGTAAATAGAACAAATTGATGAAAAAAGAATCTTTAATAGGCTAAATTGCATTTATTTAAACTAATTATAACCTGTAACAACAGGGAAAGAGAAAAACACCGGACAACCGCTCTATACCGGTCTTTCCAGGGAATATACCTGAACCGTAACCGATTCATTTCCCGGCATTTTTCCTTCTTCCATTCCCTTGAGTCTGAAACCGAGATTTTCATACAGCCTTAATGCCGGAAGATTGCCCTTCAGTGCTTCCACATATCTGATTCCGGGATACATTTTTATGGCATATTCAGAAAGAAGGCGCCCGACTCCACAGCGCATTTTTTCGGGAGCAACATAGAGCCACCCAAGCTCGTCCTCCGTACAGGCCGTGAAGCCGATTACAGCTCCCTCTTCTTCCGCTACGAAAATGCCCGGATACTCAAATAAGCCCTCCCGCTCGGCGGCAATTTCTAAGGGCAGAAAAGCATGCTCCAAACCGGCAAGCTTCAATTCCTGTATTCGGGCACTGTCATGAATACGGCTGATAGATGCCCAGTCCGTATCCTGATACTTTCTAATCCTTATCATAGTATTCTCCTGGCGGACCTTGCAACGGCTGTCCGCTTCCTTTCCTCTCGTATTCTCCCCCGATGAGGGATTCCAAACTGCAAAATTCCCCGGCAGAACCGCAGCCCATAGAAAAAGTGGGATGCGTCAGCCGCGGCTGGCTTCACAGGCTGTCTCCTCAATTTTGTCAAACAGCCTCGCACAATCCAGAGTATCCCTCCATGGCATCACGGTACTCTCCTGCTTTCCCTCCCTGATGCATCGGATGACCTCCTGTATTTCATAGGTAAAGCCATTCTCCGTCTCTTCATCCCTGAAATGCTCTTCCAGTTCTCCCTTTTCATCATAGAGAAAGCATTCCGAGGCGAAATGGGGGTGGGGCAGAACAATTTTCCCTTTGCCGTAAATCACCATGCGTTCTTCCATTCTGGTCACAAAACTGGCGGCAATGTCCGCCAGTGTATGCGTAAAGTCGATGGAAATGTGATTATTGATATCCACCCCCGTATCCCCCCATGTGGCGGATACCGCCATGTGCTTCACCTTCTGATTCAGGATATAGATGGTCAGCGCATAGCCGTACACCGTAATGTCCTTCGCCGCTCCGCCTCCAAGGGCAGGATTGAAATATCTGTTCTCCCTGCCTTCCGGCGCCGCAAAGCCAATGGAGCACTGCGCTATCTCCGGCAGACCTATTCTTCCCTCTGCCACCCATTGTCTGGCCTTCCGCACGGCAGGCAGGAATCTGCTCCAGAGCGCTTCCATCACAAATACATTGCTCCTGGCGGCCGCATCGAATGCCGCTTCCGCTTCACCGCTGTTCCGGAACATTGCCTTTTCACACAGTACCGGAATTCCCCTTTCAATACACAGCATTGTAAGCCGATAATGGTCGTTGGGAGTCACCGCAATATAGGCGCAGTCCGGCTTCTCCCGGTCCAGAGCCTCTTCATAGCTGTCATAGTACGCCGGCACCCCGTTTTTTTCCGCGAAGTTCTTCGCACGTTCCGCAGATTTACTTGCAACCGCGCATACTTCACACTGTTCCAGCAATGACACTGCCTTACAAAATTTATTTCCGATTCCTCCGGCTCCCAATATCACAAAGCGAAAGTTTTTCACAGACTCCCTCCTCGTCTCCCCTTTTTCCCGCTGGCCCGAAAGTCTCGCAAAATTGTATAGAGATATGCCCAATGGACACATTGCAATTATCATTTTCGCGGCAGGGGATGTCTGAACTGTTATCCTGCTCTTTCATAATATCACATTTACGCCAGGATGGCTACCCTGCGGATACCCACGGCCTGACTCTGGAACAGGATTCTGACATAGCGCGCCTCTTTATCCCGCAGATTCACTGTCAGATGAGTCAGCGCCGGTCTCTCCCCGGAGTCGTAAACCCTGTCATACTCCTTCCGGTCCTTCGACAGGGCTATCTCAAATTCCCCGTACACCATCTCTTCAAAAGCAATTCCGATCTCCCGGATTTCCTTTGTGCCCTCCATATCCACCATAATCCACGCCCCGTCTTCCGCTTCCGCCGGACGCCAGCAGGTTTCCCAGCTTCCGTCGGTGATGCTCCGGGCCGGGAACTGCTCCTTCGCACTGCTGGCAAAAACAGGCCGATTGACGCCGATCTCGAAAAGCTTCTCTCCTTTCGGCGCCTTCATCACGCTGGGCGGCGGCATCAGCTCTTTTTCAAATGCGCCCTCTCCCTTCGCTTCTCCTGTTACCTGAATGCGGATTTTCGCAGGAAGCAATCCTTGCGCTTCCGCCCGTATCACGGTGTCGCCTGCGTACAGTCCCCGCAGTTCGATGGCACCCAGTCCATCCAGAAAGCTTCCTTTTTCCGGGGACAGAACAAACTGTTTCCCCGTGGGGAATCTGCCTCCTCCGCTGACCACGGACAGTGTCACCTGACAGGGATTGGACAGCCGTCTGCCTTCCGCATCCCGGAGCGTCACCACCAGCTGCGTATCCTGAGTTCCGTCATCCGTAATCACCATGTGATCTGCGGTGAGGGTAAGCCCGTGGGCGACTCCTTCCACCGCAGGCTCCGGCCGGGCCTTTCCCGCCAGGTTCTCCCGGTACCAGTACCAGGTATCCAGCGGCAGTCTGTAATAGTCAATCATTCCCATATGCCCCATGTCATACAGGATACTGCCATGATGAAATGCGCACCACAGGGATTTCCCGCTGCGCCACTTATAATCTGCCTCCACGCCGTCTCTGTAACGGTGTTCAAAAGGTCCCGGCCGGTCCGACACAGTACTTCCGTATTCCGACACAAAGCTGGGGAATCCCGGATCCAGGAAAATGGAGGCGCCGTCTCCGTTATACCCCGCCAGATCCCCCAGGGTGTCAAACCCGCCTCTCTGGGCGCCGCCGATGGCCGCAGGCCTTGTGGGGTCCAGGCTGTGAGAAAGCTTTACCAGCCTCCTCAGCAGCGTTTTTGCCTTATCCATGGTAGCCGAGTCGGTAAAAAACGGTTCATTGCACATACTCCACACTATGATACTGGGGTGATTACGGTTGGCCCGGATCATTTCCGTGAGAGAACGGGCACAGCTCTCCTCGAATTCTTCCTCGTCTTCCTCCTTCACCGGATAAGCGCTGGCGGTCCAGTAACCCTCCAGCTTCGGCCCTCCCGTTCCCCAGAAACAGTTCTCCGACCAGAAAAGTATCCCCTGCCTGTCACATTCCTCTGCAAAAAAGGTATGATGAGGGTAATGGGATCCTCTGATGAAATTCATACCGCATTCCTTCACCATGCTGATATCCCGGGCAATTCCCGTATGCGTCACCGCATCCGCCCAGCCCGCATGGTCCTGATGCACATTGGCTCCGTGAATGTCATAATGCTCCCCGTTCAGGAAGAATCCCTGATCCGCCGTAAAGCGGAACCACCGGATACCGAAGGTGGTCGTATACCGGTCTCTCAGCTGTCCGCCTATGTAGAGATAAGTTTCCACCTGATACAGTTGCGGCGTCTCCGGACTCCAGAGCTTCGGCTCCAAAACCACGGCCTTCTGCCGGAGAATCTCAATCCTCCCCGCCTCCACTGTCAGCTCTCCCTCTGCCCGGGCCACTTCCTCTCCCTCACACCGGATAACGGAAACCAATTGACAGCACGCCGCCTTCTCCTCATGATTTTCCACTTCCGTGACAATCTCCACTGCCGCCCGGTCTCTGGAAACCTCCGGCGTCGTCACAAAGGTGCCGTACCAGGCCACATGCACCGGATCTGTCACAATCAGACTTACATCCCGGTAAATTCCTCCGTTGAACACATGCTCTCCCGCTCTGGGAGCCAGTCTGGGATTCCAGAGATTGTTTACTTTGACACAGACAATATTCTCCCCGGGTACCACCGCCTGTGTAAGATCTATTACAAAGGCAGTGTAGCCACCCTTATGGGTGCCGGTCAGTCTGCCGTTCACATAGATTTCCGCCTCCTGGAATACACCCTGGAATTCCAGAAGAATCTGTCTGCCCTGCCACTCCTTCTCTATATACAGCCGCTTCCGATAGCAGCCGTTTCCCACATAGAATTCTTTTTCCATAAAATAAGGGATTCCAAAGGAATGGGGCAGACTGATGTCATACCATTCCGAATCGTCAAAATCCTCTCCCGCCGCATCCGGGAAATATCCGTGCATGAATTTCCAGCCACGGTTCCACAAAATCTGTGTTCTCTCCATTTTCGCAATTTCCTCCTATTTTAGTTCCGCAGATACCTGCTCAGCGCCCCTTTCCGGGGAAGAAAATATGGCCGCTTAGTTATGTGTCCCTATTTTCTTCCGGGCACTGTTCATATATCTGCTGTTTCCAGTTCCGCAGATACCTGCTCAGCGCATACTTCCTATCTCATCCTGTTCCGCGTAAAAAGCGCACCAGGAAGATTGATTCCTCCTGGTGCAAATTCTATAATTTATTTTATTATCTCATATCTCCTGCAATCTGAAAATATTCAAATTTTAAATGGCCTATTCATTTATTAAGATTCCTTTATTCTCTTTTTGTAACAGGCAGGAATCACGGCGTCTTAACCGGCACGATACGAGATTTGGAGAAAGCTTCCTGCATGGGTCTTTCACATACCTGCAGAATTTCCTCCCCGGCTTTCACATATTCT
>JAAWLQ010000214.1 GCA_022797995.1 Lachnospiraceae bacterium | reverse complement strand
AGTTCAGTGAGATTCAGTTTACAACGGACAGCAGGGAGGCTGACGTATATCTTGCTAAACAGAATGAGACCGCGGTATGGGAAGAAAACAGTACGTTTGCCAAAGTAGTGGTGGTGAACGGAATCCGCGAGGTATCCGCGAAGGAGTTCTGGGATGCCAGTGAGATTGGAAAGAATATCCTGAAAGGCTCTTATGCCCTGGGAACGAAAATGCAGCCGTTCTATTTTGCCCAGACCGGCAACAGTGCGCTGTTTAAGGCAAACATACGATATACGACGAATTTTAAAGCCAGGGCAGAGTATCAGAATGATCTGGCTGGAGGATTGTATGTCACCGATGGGAACCACAGCGGCTTCATCATGGCGATTCAGAACAAATTGCTATACGGAGACTGGAAGTGGACGGATGAGGTGCTTCCACGGCCCGTATTGATGTACCCGGATCCGCTTCCGGCGGAAATGGCGGTAGTGCTGAAAGATGGATATTTCCATGTATATGTGAATGATAATTTTGCCGCAAAATTAAGTGTGGAGGAGGTAGTGCCAGGTGCTGCCGCGGATGCAGAATTCGCCTTCGGAATCTATATGAATGCCGATGCAGCTGCGGATATTGAGTTCAGTGAGATTCAGTTTACAACGGACAGCAGGGAGGCGGCCAGTTACCTTGCCGAACAGAACGGAACGATCGTATGGGAGGAAGGCAGCATCTTTGCGAAGGTAGTGGTGGTGAACGGAATCCGCAGGGAATCCGCGAAAGAGGCCTGGGATACCGGTGAGATTGCAAAGAATATCCTGAAAGGCTCTTATGCAATGGGAAGTAAGCAGCAGCCCTTCTACTTTGTAGAGACCGGAAGCAGCGCATTGTATCAGGCAGACATCGCGTATACCACGCAGTTCGTGGAGGGAACAGAGTATCAGAATGACCTGGCTGGAGGATTGTATGTCACCGATGGAAACCACAGCGGCTTCATTATGGCGATTCAGAACAAGCTGGTATACACAGACTGGAAGTGGACTGATGTGGTGCTTTCAGAACCGGTGCTGATGTATCCGAATCCAGTCCCGGCGAAAATGGCGGTGGCACTTAAAGGTGGATATTTCTATGTATATGTGAATGATAATTTTGCCGCAAAATTAAGTGTGGAGGATGTGGTACCAGGTGCTGCCGAGGATGCAGAGTTGGCCTTCGGAATCTATATGAGTGCCGATAAGACCGCGGATATCCAGTTCAGTAATACACAGTTTACGACAGATGTGACAGCAGTGGGTGAATATTTGCTGGCGAAGGATGGAATCTTTGCAGAAACGGTAACGGTGAATGGAACGGAAGTAAATTCCGCCACGTCCGTGTGGAACAGGAAGGATGAATTGGATGGAATTCTGACTGGGCGCAATGGTAAGTGGACAGAACCGATGATCCTGAAGGAAACGGGAACGACAGCGCTGTTGCAGACCAGGATAGAGAATATCACTGGCAATGAGGCAGGGGTAACGTATCAGAATGATCTGTTTGGAGGATTGTGGGCTGCAGATGGAATAAATAGAGGATTTCTGTTGGTTGTAGGAAATGGTATTGCAAAAGGGACAGATACCAACAACCGTGAAGAGTGCCTGGACAAATGGGTATTGATGCATCCCCAAAATGGAGAAGGCCACCCTTATCCGGTGGAACTGAAAGTAGCGAGGAAAGGAGGATATTTCTATATCTACCTGGATGGCAATTACAAAACAAAGGTAAAGGTGTCAGAAGCAATACCGGGTGCAGCTGATGACGCAGAGCTGGCCATTGGCCTGGCTATGCATTGCGACAACGAAGCGGAGATTAAGTTCAGCAATATCAGCTACACAACGGACGCAGCGGCAGTCGATGCCCTATTACTGCCGGAGCACGGGATCTTTGCAGATTCGGTAACTGTGAATGGAAACACGATCAATTCAGACGCGTCTGTATGGAACCGGGACAAGGAGCTGGAAGGAATCCTGACTGTCCGAAACGGCGGCTGGGGCCAGCCGATGATCCTGAAAGGAACAGGGACAGCATCGCTGCTACAGACCCGAATAGAAAATGTCGGAGGAAAAGAGGAAGAAGGCTGGGTGCGGAATGTGTATGGAGGATTGTGGGCCACAGACGGAACACACTATGGATTCCTGATGGCTATAAACAATTCAATTGCAGTAGGAAATGCACTTGACAACCGTCCGATTTCTCTTGACCAGTATGTATTGATGCCCCCTGAGAGCGGAGGGGAGAACCCCATCGAGCTGGCAGTGGCCCGGAAGGGAGAATATATCTATGTTTATGTGGACGGCGTTTACAAGAAGAGGCTGGCAGTCTCAGATGTGATACCGGAAGCATCAAATACCGCAGAACTGGCCTTTGGTTTAACCATGGACAGAGGTGGAGATGGAGGGAATTCGGAGCTCCAGTTCAGCAATACCAGCTACACAACGGACGCAGCGGAAGTTGATGCATTCCTTGTGCCGAAGGACGGGATTTTTGCAGATTCGGTAACTGTGAATGGAAACACGATCAATTCAGTTACATCCGTATGGAACCGCGACAGGGAGCTGGACGGAATCATGACTGTCCGAAACGGCGGCTGGGGTCAGCCGATGCTCTTGAAAGGAACGGGAACAACAGCATTGCTGAAGACCAGGATAGAAAACATCACTGATAGCAGTGAAGATTGGGCACGGAATGTGTACGGAGGACTGTTTGCTACGGATGGAACAAATTATGGACTTCTGATGGCTGAATGTGATGGTATTGCAATGGGCGGAGATCTCAATATCGATTTCTATCGCGGGGGCCAGTATGTATTGATGGGTCCTACAACTGGAGGTCAAAATCCAGTAGAGATGACAATAGCCCGGAAAGGAGGAAGCATCTACCTTTATCTGGATGATGTTTTCGTGAAGAAGGTAGGAGTTTCGGAAGTGATACCGAATGCGACAGATAATGCAGAATTGGCCTTTGGCTTAGCAATGGACATTGCAAGTGATGGGGATAGCGCAGGCAAGAATGCCGTGCTCCAGTTCAGCAATACCAGTTACACGACAGATGAGGCAGCAGTCACTGCATTCATGTCAGAAAAGGGAACTACAGAGTAAACGAAAAAGCACCGCATTGCTGCGGCTTCCATAAGGCCGCAGCAAGCAAAGTATAAGGTTCTTCCATCACGCCGGAGCTATGAAGCTCTGGCGTGATAACTCTGGTGGAAAGGAAATGAGATGAAGAAACGATATGGGATTACAGTGTTTATGCTACTGTGTGTTTTTCTTACCGTTACAGGATGCAAGAAAAATGGTTCTGTTTCGGATCCGAATGTGGAACTTGGGGATTATAGCAATCTGGAGGTCACGGTAGAAAAAGGAACGGTTACGGAAGAAAATGTGATCTCCTATATCAATCGGATGCTGGAATACAATCTTGGGTATGCTGCGATTGATAAAAAAACGGTAGAAATGGGGGATTTCGTCAGGATTGACTATGAAGGACTGGTAGACGGCGAAGAGGTTCCCAACGGTTCTGCCACGAACATTGTGCTGGAAGTGGGCGCTAAGAATGTAATGGAGGGGTTTGATGAAAGCCTTTGTGGAAGGGAAGCTGGCTCTGAGTTTCAGGTGAATCTGAAATTTCCGGATCCGAATCCCTCCAATCCTGAGCTGTCAGGAAAGGAGATAGTTTTTCAGGTCAGGCTTCGTGAAATTGTTCAAAAAGTGGAAATGACCTATGAAGATTTGACAGACGAGTATGTAAAGGAGCATATGCAGGATCAGGAATATACCTCTGTCCAGGAATTAAAGGATGCCGTATCAGAATATTTGAACAGCACAAATGATTATTATGCCGAGAACAATACAAGGGCTGCCGTTGTGGAAAAGCTGACAGAGATATGCTCCGTGACAGAGATTGATGCTGAAATTCTGCAGCAGCGTGTAGCGGAATATGAGAAACAATTTAGGGAGAGCTGCAGAACACAATACAATATGGAGTTTGAAGAATTTCTGGAAATGTACCGGATGACGGAAGCAGATTTTCATGAGCAGTCTGTCAGGACGATGGAAGAGAATCTCAAAGAAGAGATGATCCTCTTAGCGATTGGGAAAAAGGAGGGGATTGGGCTCGATGAGAAAAGGTATGCGGAATATGTTGAAACTATGATGCAGAACTATCAGTATGAGACGGAGGATGATTTATATCAAGCGTTTGGCAGGGAGTATATTGAGGATGCATGTATGTGCAATCAGATCCTTACCATGCTGGTGGAGAAGGCCGATGTGACATATGTTGCGCCGGGGGCATTAGATTGACTCTGCATGAGAAAGGAATAGTAAATGAATGAAAACAGGAAAAAGGAAGGTACCAGAATGAGAACCATCTCCTACAAAACATATATTGACAAGATATACGGCTGTTTTATCGGGAAGGCGGTCTCCGGCAATATCGGAGCGCCTTATGAGGGAGTGAAAATGCCGTTGGAGCTTCCCTACAGCCCCAAAATGATCAACTGCGACCTTGCCAACGATGACCTGGATCTGCAGGTGCTGTGGCTGGATGTGCTGGAGCAGAAGGGGGAGCATTTTACTTCTTACGACCTGCTTGACCGGTTTGTGAACCATTGTTCTTATTCCCCAGGAGAATACGCAGTCATGCGGAAAAATTACAGCCGTGGGATCTATCCGCCTGTCTCCGGAAAATTCTGCAATGATTATTATATGGAGGGAATGGGCTGCCCCATTCGCTCGGAACTATGGGGCTGTGTCGGCGTGGGCAATATGACACTGGCCAGTGAGTTCGCTTCCCGGGACGGCCAGCTTGACCATTTCGGCGAATCAATCTGGGCGGAACGTTTTCTGGCTGCTTTGGAGAGCGAAGCGTTTTTTGAGAGCGATCTTGACGTCCTGCTGGACAGGGCGCTTAGGGTTCTGCCTTTGGATTCGAAATTCCGCGGCCTGGTCTGCTTTACACGGGAATTGTGTGAGGCTTATGGGGACATAAAGACCGTACTCTGCAAGCTGCTGTTCCGATATGGACATCCGGACTGCACAAATATGTATCAGAATATGGGGATTACCCTTGCGGCGCTTTTATTGGGGGAGGGAGATATTATCAAAACAAGCCTGCTGGCATTGAACTGTGGCTTTGATACGGACTGTACCTGCGCCACTGCGGGAGCGATTATCGGTCTGCTGCGGGGGGCGGACGAACTGATGCGGGCGTACAGCCTTACGGAGGTTCCCTATGCCCTTGGTGTAGAAAGCAGCCGGCGCAGCAACAGAATTTTTGATCTGGCAGAGGATATTGCAAAGATGGGCATACAGTTTTCCAAAACCGTGAATTCTTGCGTTGTGATTATGGATGCGCCCCGTGTGCACTTTGATTTTGATCCTCCGGAACCGATAGCCGTGCGGGTGCTGTATCAGGATATGAAGCCTTCCATTGCTCTTGGAGAGAGCCGGGTGATTACGCTGCATTTTGAGAACAGGAGCGACAATGCAAAAAAGCTGGACTGCCGGATTGACAGTGTAAACGGGATTCTCTGTTCCATGCCTGATTTTGTGCTGGAGCTTCCTGCCCGTGCCAGGAGTCAGGTTGCCGTTACTTTTACGCTGCCGATGGGTACGGAGCTTGTTTATGATAAGAATATTTTTACGCTTACCGCCGGCAGTGCGGGGAAGATCGCGTTTCAAAAGCAGTTCGGTCTTGCCGGTGCCGTGCCCTGGAAGCTATGCGGACCGTTCTGGCGTACTGAACCGGTTTGCACTACCGAAGCGCTACTTAAGGTCTCTTCTTATTATGAACTGATGGTCAATTCACGCGTCCAGGGTAATGATACAGATAAGGCGCGCCAGTTTCACCTGAATTTTGCGGCGGATACCGATACGGAGTTTGTCACGGAGCATGTGCTGTTCGAGCCATTAAAAGAACAGCATGCGGGTTGTGATTGTGAACAGACATTAGTAAACATACGCGAGGATAGCTTCTGCCTGAAAGATATGTTCGGATTCCAGGGACCATGCACCGTATACCTTTCCCGCATCCTGGTTGTGCCAGAGGATATGGAGGTGTGCGTACAGATCGGCCATACCTGTCCGTTCCAGTTTTTCGCCAACGGAGCTCTTGTGGCGGAACGGAACTACTGTGACAGTTGGACGGCGGAAAATGTGCATGTAGAAGGACTGCATTTGCACCGCGGTGAAAATAGAATTGTACTGCGAGTTACCCGTGTGAATGCGGATGCGAAAATGAACGTTACCTTCAGCAAAGAGGCGGCCTGTTCGGAGCATATTGTTGATTTTGCTTCCAGGAATCCATATTGTTTTTGAAATTTTAAGGGTATATTGTTTCCTTTTCAACACTTATATAGACAAAATAGGCCGACAGACCCATGGTTGTGATAAGATACCCGGACTGCCGGCTTTTCTGCCGGGTAGAATGTCACAGGATTTTGTGTTACTGCTTTATTGCCTTCAACTCTTCACAGATTTTTTCATCACTCCACTGGGGATGGTCCTTAAGCAATTCACAGATTTCCCTTATCCGGGATACGTCCTCTTCCAGCATCTCCGCAATCTCTTCCGGGGATTTGTCTTTGGCAGCTTTCTTCCTGACAAGGCTGATTACTTTTTGGTTTCCACCTTCCTGTCGACCCGCTATTCTGCCTTCCCATTGTCCTTCTATTCTGCCCTCTTCCCGAGCCTCCTTTTTCAGCCACGCCATCACTTTTTTCTCATTATACTCTGTCAGCAGCATTTTCTTTACCTCCGCACTCAACGGTATC
>JAAWLQ010000213.1 GCA_022797995.1 Lachnospiraceae bacterium | reverse complement strand
TTTCGTGTTAAATTTTCAAGGTACAATCAATATGTGAGCTTGTTAATATGGCTTTTGACACCCAAATCCTAACTGCCAACATTGACTAAGGCGCGAAAGTACCGCGCCCAAGTCAAAGTAGGCAGTGGATTTCATCTCTGCTAAGTACACCCCCTTGGTGCGTTCGGAAAGAGCCTCCCTCCCCTCCTCCGCCTGGTTTTTCGAAAGTTTTAGAGGGGAATATCGCAGATTGGTTCACAATTTCTTATAGATGGAGATAACTCCAGCTAGCAGGCATTTAATAATAAGGTCCTACCATTTTTATAAAGTTTGGATTGCGGTTTTTCCATTACTAAACACACCAGATACAAAAGGCTTTGTCCATATCTGCAACGCTCTGTTTGGCTTGCAGAAAACCAGGCAGAGGAGGCCGGACCTTTGCTTTAAACCCGACTCGCTGCGATAAACTGGACTTAGGCGGCAGACCCCTGCTGGTCCTTGCGGGAACGGATGTACCGGATTTACAGGAAGCTGAAGTAGATAAAACCCACGATAAGTGATACCGCAAAAGCCTGTAAAAGAGGAATTTTGCAACTGGGTGAAATACATACTGCTGTCAATCTGCGGGAACAAGAAGGCAGTGGTAGAGGAAATCCTGAGCTGGACAAGAAAGGGAGAGGATGTTATGGTATTTAAGTATAACATCATCAAAGCATTTGAAGACGAACGGGCTGAGGGTGAAGCGATTGGCGAGGCCAGAGGTGAACTTAGGAAAGTCATCAGTCTGGTTCGGAGGAAAGTTGCCAGAAATATGTCTCCAGAAGAAATAGCAGATATGCTGGAAGAAGAGTATTCACTTGTTTCGCAGATATATGCTATAATGAAAAGGCATCCCGATTGGAATGACGATAAAATAAGCGATTCCATCCGGAACGGCTCTGCCCCAAAATGATAACAGGTGGTAATTCTCATGAAACATATCCTTATAGTAGAAGACGATGCGGAAAATAATCAGATGCTCCGGGAGTATCTGGAGGACCACGGCTACCTATGTACCCAGGCCTATTCCGGCAGTGAAGGAAAGCTGTTGTTTTCCATGGAAACCTTTGACCTGATCCTGCTGGATCTGATGCTTCCAGGTATCACGGGCGAAGAGCTGATCTCCGAGTTCTCACAGAAAGCGCCGGTGATCGTTCTGTCCGCCAAAAGCAGCCTGGACAGCAAGGTAAATATCCTCTCCGCCGGAGCGGAGGATTATCTCTGCAAGCCCTTTGACCTGCCGGAGCTTCTGGTGCGGATTCAGGTGCAGCTTCGCCGCCGGGCAAAGGATGCCGACAGTCCTCTGCCTGCGGAACCGGGTGGCAGAATTTATCAGTACCGCGAATGGACGTTGAATCCGGACACCCTGGAAATGTGTGCCGCGGGCAGGCCGATTGTGCTGACAAAGCATGAATTTCTGATTCTGGAGCTCCTGATACGCAATCCGAAACGTATATTTTCCAGACAGATGATATATGAATATGTCTGGGGTGAGGAATATCTGGCGGAGGACAAGACCATCAATGTCCACATCAGTAATATCCGTGCGAAGTTAAAGGAAAGCGGGACGGATTCCTATCTGCAGACGGTGTGGGGCATGGGCTTTAAGCTCAGCTGAGCTCATGCTCCTCTTTCTTTACCTTTTCTTAACCTTTTCTGAGTGGTTTATGAACCTTTCCCATTTATTATGGATTCACTGATGAAGGTACTGTAACTTGCCTGCGGATCCCTCGCAGACAAGTAAAGCAGCCAGCTGAATCCTGAAAGTCTGTTCAGGCCTGATTTGCTCATTCATATCAATATAATGCGTGAAGGCTTAGAGAGAATACGGTTTCGGCAGAAGGAAGGAGACAAAGGAAAGGAGACAAAAATGGTATGGATAAAAACGAGACATTTGCGGTAGAGACAGTTGCTCTCACCAAAATCTATAAGGGGAAGGCGGCCGTAAACCACCTGGACCTGAAAGTCCGGGAAGGGGCAATTTACGGATTTATCGGAAGGAACGGCGCCGGGAAATCAACCACATTGAAAATGCTCTGCGGCCTGGTGAAGCCTGCGGAGGGAGAAATCAGGCTGTTCGGAAAGCCTGTGCAGGATCCTTTTGTGGCCCGGAGAATCGGCTGTCTGATTGAATCGGCGGGACTGTATCCCAAGATGACGGCAAGGCAGAACATGATTATGAAGGCCCGGTGTATGGGATTGTCCGATGAAAAAAGCGTGGACCGGATTCTGGAACGGACCGGCCTCTCCGACACGGGCAACAAGCCCACAAAACTTTTTTCCATGGGAATGAAGCAGCGTCTGGGTGTTGCCCTGGCCCTTCTGGGGAATCCTGATCTGCTGATTCTGGATGAGCCCATCAACGGCCTGGATCCGGAGGGCGTCCGGGAAATCCGGCAGCTGATTCTTTCTCTCAATGAAGAGGGGAAGACCTTCCTGATCAGCTCCCATATTCTGGGCGAGCTCAGCAAAATCTCCACCCATTACGGAATCATCAAGGATGGAAACCTGGTGGATCAGATCAGCAGACAGGAACTGGGAAAAAACTGTGCGGATTATTACCAGATTGAAGTGGACGATGTAAAACGCTCCCTTCCGCTGATCGAGGAACATCTGAAGAATATTCAGGCGGAAGTACAGGATAACCGGACCATACGCATTTATGGTCTGGCGGAAGGCGTTGCACTGAACCGGCTTCTCGTGGAGAATCAGATACAGGTCTATGCATCCGGATTCCATCATATGGACCTGGAAGAATATTTCCTGGCTCGTATGGACGACAGCCATACAGGTGACAGTCAGAATGGAAAGAAAGGGGAAGAAAAAAATGTTTAATTTACTGCGCATGGATTTATACCGGCTGAGAAGAAGCCGTTCCGCTTATATCTGTTTTGCTATTTTATTCCTTGTAACCGTAATCTGCTTCTGGTTCACATGGATGACAATCACTCCCGAGGGAGATAAGTTTGCTGAAAAAATCGGTATTGCCGAACCCCTCAGAGAAGACAGTCTCGAGATGGAAGGCTATGATTCCCTGCTGTTATTCCGGGAAATCGCAATGGACGGCGGCGCCTACAGCGCCATTCTGGGAATTTGGGTTGCTCTCTTCGTCTGTCTGGATTTCCAGAGCGGATTTATGAAAAATATTATGTCTCTGCACAGACACAGGTGGAAATATGTCATCAGTAAGGTTCTGACGGCAGGAATCCTGAGCTTTTTCTACCTTGTCCTGCAATATGCCTTCTGCATTCTGCTCAATCTGCTGTTCGGACATTTGATTCCTTTTGCAGATTTCAGGGATATCCTGTTCTACCTGGCGAATGCCTGGCTCAACACCACGGCCTTTTCCGCGCTGATTATTATGGTCAGTTTCTTCACGCGGAGCAGTACCGCCGGCGTGCTTACGGCCCTGCTGTTTGGAACCGGCTTTGTGCAGGCCCTGCTCCGCAGCTTTACATCCCTGTTCCATATTGACGGCTGGCAGAACTATACTTTGTATTACAATCTTGTATACGCGCCGTCCTCTTATACCGGAATCGGCAGTCTGCGGATATTTGCGGTGGCTTTTGTGTTCCTTATCCTGTATTCCGGCATTGCGTCCATCTGTCTGAGCAGACAGGATATCTGACCACAGAAATCCATCTGATATGCAGGGACATGTTCGCGATCGTTTAGGTTTATAGTACTGTGAAAATTGATTTCCCATAACAGTTCGGTATTCTTTCCGGACTGTTATGATTCTCATTCAGAAAGGAGCGAATCAAAATGTATGCTCTATTTATTCTGTCAGTCACAGCCTGTATCCTGCTCGCGCTGTTTTATACACGGCTCTGCACGGATATCCGCTCTCTGTGCGGTCAGCTGCGGGAAATTCAGCAGGGAAGTCATCTGGAGCTGACGGTGAACAGCCGTCAGCGGGCGCTTTTGGCCCTGTGCAGGCAGCTGAATCAGGTTCTCTCAGCTAAGGACAGGGACCACATCCAGTATGAAAAAGCTGAGCGCCAGCTGAAACAGAACATCACGGACCTGGCCCATGATATCCGCACACCGCTTACCGGTGCTTCCGGCTACATTCAGCTGGCGGAAGAATGTACGGATTCCGGGAAACGGGAACATTATCTGCAGGCCGCCTCCTTCCGGCTTACCGAACTGGAAGATATGCTGGAAAAGCTGTTTTTATTCGCCAAGCTCACCAACGAGGAATTCGTCTTTCCCGGAGAGAGCCTGAAAAACATACCGGTATATCCTCTTCTGGAGAATTGCCTTCTCAGCTTTTATACCGCATTTGAAGAAAAGGGTATTCCCCCGAGAATCCTTTTTTCCTCCGAGAGTTTCTGTGTTCCGGCGGATGAAGATGCCCTGAAACGCATTTTTCTCAATCTGATTCAGAATGCTCTCGTCCACGGGGCGGGCGGCCTCACCGTATGTCAGGGTGTCGCCGCTTTCAGCACAGATGAAACAGAATATTTCGAGCCGGTTCTCATCTTCGAGAATCCGGTAAGGACGGATAATCCACCGGATCCGGCGCAGATGTTTGAGCGATTTTACAAAGCGGATTCCGCCCGGGGCAAAAGTTCTTCCGGCCTGGGGCTCTTCATCGTACGGGAGCTCATGCGGAGAATGGGCGGAGAGGCGGAAGCAGTGCTTATGCGGAAAGCGGGCCGAGACGCGGAGCCAGCGCTCATGCGGCAAACGGGCCGAGACGCGGAAGCAACGCTCATGCTTCGGATTATTCTGCGCTTTCCGGTGTTGTCAGATATAACATCTTCCGCAGAGGAAGCAGCCGGAAAGTAACCGGATATTTACGGTTATTCCTTTAAACGCGAAATATAGTCCGCGCACAATACAATGTAAAATACAATTTTCCTTTTGTGTAAATAAGTGCCGTTGCCATCGTTCTGATTTCATATCCATCTGACGACGGACTTTTTTATAATATAAAAAAAGATTTGCATATCTGACTTTTCTGTGGTATAGTCACTTTAGCACTTTAAACTTTCAATGTGTTAAACAGCAGATGGTATTTCACAAAAAATCTGTTGTTGCAAATCCAGAATACAAAAGGAGCAGTATCATGAAACTTGTATTACTTATCATCTATTTTGCAGTATTGGTCGGCATTGGTCTCTACTGCCGGAAGCATTCCACCGATGTCAACGGCTTCGTGCTCGGCGGACGTTCCGTGGGGCCCTGGCTGACCGCTTTCGCCTATGGCACTTCCTATTTCTCAGCGGTGGTCTTCGTGGGTTATGCCGGACAGTTCGGCTGGAAATACGGCATTGCGGCCACCTGGGCCGGAATCGGCAACGCCATTATCGGCTCTCTGCTGGCCTGGGTAATCCTGGGGCGCAGAACGCGCATTATGACGCAGCATCTGAACTCCGCCACAATGCCCCAGTTTTTCGGCGAGCGTTTCGGGAGTAAACCGCTTAAAATCGGCGCTTCCGTCATCATTTTCATTTTCCTGATTCCCTATACCGCCTCGCTGTACAACGGCCTGTCCAGGCTCTTCGGCATGGCCTTCAACATCGATTATTCCGTGTGTATCATTCTGATGGCAGTGCTGACCGCCATCTATGTCATCGCAGGCGGCTATATGGCCACCGCCATCAACGATTTTATTCAGGGTATCATCATGCTGGGCGGTATCGTCACCATTATTGCCGCAGTGTTGAAAAGCAAGGGCGGTTTCATGACAGCGCTGGACAGTCTGGCCAGAGTGACGGACGAAACCGTTTCCACCGCGCCGGGTACCTTTTCTTCCTTCTTCGGTCCGGACCCGTTGAATCTGATGTTTGTGGTCATCCTCACTTCCCTGGGCACCTGGGGGCTGCCTCAGATGGTACAGAAATTCTATGCCATCAAAAACGAAGAGGCCATTAAAAAAGGCACTATCATTTCCACCCTGTTCGCCTTGGTGGTGGCCGGCGGATGTTACTTCCTGGGTGGTTTCGGAAGACTGTTCTCCGATCAGGTGGATATCGCCGCAGATGGCTTTGACGCCATCATTCCCGCCATGCTGTCCGGCTTATCTCCTCTGTTGATTTCACTGGTGGTGATTCTGGTGCTGTCGGCCTCCATGTCCACACTGTCCTCTCTGGTCATGGCCTCCAGTTCCACCCTGACCATCGACTTTATCAAAGAATTGTTCCACAAGGAGATGAGTGAGAAAAAGCAGGTATTGTGTATGCGTGCTCTCATTGTGGTGTTCATTGCCATTTCATCGGTTCTGGCTCTGATCCAGTATAAAAGCGCAGTAACCTTTATCGCCCAGCTGATGGGAGTATCCTGGGGCGCTCTGGCCGGTTCCTTCCTGGCGCCGTTCCTGTACTCTCTGTATTCCAAACGGGTGACTAAAGCCTCCTGCTGGATCTGCTTCCTGTTCAGCTCCATCCTGATGGTAGCCAACATTTTCTTCCGGTCTTCCTTCCCGGCCATCATGCAGTCTCCCATTAACTGCGGCGCCATCGCCATGCTGGCAGGTCTGGTCATCGTCCCGATTGTCAGCCTGTTCACGCCGAAACCGGATAAGAAACTGGTGGACGGTGCTTTCGCCTGCTATGAGAAGAAGACGGAGGTTCCGCAGAAGACTGCCCTGAACAACTAAATTCTCATACCACCGACACATTGCCTGTAACATTTCAGGCAGGGCACCGAACTGTTACGCTGATGCACACAAAAGAACTGTTACCATTAGCATGAAGTCTTGGAACTTTTATAACAAAAAATAATGACAAACCATGTCTTTCTATGGTAAAATTATACATATTAAAAAGCCTGACAGAGG
>JAAWLQ010000212.1 GCA_022797995.1 Lachnospiraceae bacterium | reverse complement strand
AAGAAAAGAAAAAGGTGGAATTTTCAGGAAAATCAGGAGATGTGAACATGCTGGAAATCAACGGACTGAATAAAATTTATTATGGAAAAAAGGGCGGCAAACAGGCTCTGTACGATGTGAGCCTGAAGATCGGCCCCGGGGAGATTGTGGGGCTTTTCGGGGAAAACGGCGCCGGAAAGACCACGCTGCTGAAATGTATTCTTGGTTTCCTGCCGTATCAGGGGGAAATCATGCTGGATGGGAAGAGGATTGATAAAAAGAATATCGCCAGACTGTCCTTTGCCACCTGCGAGCATTCTTTTTTCCCGAATCTGACACCTGCGTCTCACGCGGAATTTTACCGGATGCATTTCGGAACTTTTCGGGACAGAAGGTTTGAGGCGCTGATGAATTTCTTTGAACTGCCAATGAGAACGGCGCTGAAGAACTATTCCACGGGACAGAAGAATCAGTTTGAAGTGATTCTGGCACTTTGTCAGGGGGCGGATTATATCCTGATGGACGAACCCTTTGCGGGAAACGATGTATTTAACCGGGAAGACTTCTATAAAGTGCTGCTGGGAATTCTGGAGCCGGAGGAGACCATTTTTCTCTCCACCCATCTGATCGAGGAGGTGGAGAGATTTATCGGCCGTGCGGTGCTGCTTCGAAAAGGAAGGATAGCGGGGGATATTACCACGCTGGAGCTGGAGGAACAGGACAGAACCCTGATGGAATATGTAAAGGAAACTTACGGGTATCGTTCCGACAGGGTGAACAGAGCCCTGGAGGAATTGACAGAGGAAGCGTGAGGCCGGGAGGAGAAGATGAAGAGAAGTGCGTGGGCTGCTTTGATTATAATGACATTGTCCCTGATTGCCCTGCCGTTTGCCTGGAGAAAAGTCAACGGCGGAAAGGAAGAAATGATGATAACCCAGGAGGTTCTGGCCGGTGATCCGGCGGCAGCCGAAGGTATCACCCTTGAGATGGCAACTCACTGGGACGGACATCTGCTCTGGAATACGAAATACACTATCGGAAGCGGGGAGGAGGCGAAGAGCAGCCTTACATTTTCCTCCGAAGAAGTAAGGTGGAGCCAGGTGGAGAAAAGGAAAGCGTATATGGATTTCCAGGTCGGCGCAGGTTACGGAAGCGCGGCAACCTACAACGGTGTGGTGGTCAACCCGGAGGACCTGCCCTTTCCGGAGCTTACACGGGCAGTGGCGGAGCGGACGGAGCCGGGGAAACAGCACACGGAGACTGTGAGAATCGGTGATTATGTACAGCTGTATCCTGTGAGCTTCGAGCTGGAGGGAAGCTCGGTGGAATATGCAGGGGATTACAATGAAAATATCCGATACCTGACGGAACTTTTTCACATCTCTACCGGTCAGGACCGTATGGAGCTGACAATGGAAAAGGATGGGCAAGGGAGACTGACTGCCATCCAAAGTCATGTGGTTACGGACAGGGAAGATTTAGAGTTCCTGATTTCGGGGGCTTCAGACTTCGGGCAGGCGGGCTGTTATTATGCTTACGAATGTGAGAACAGAATGGACGGGAACGCAGAGGACCGAGGGCAGAACAGCGGCATTTTTTATCAGCCCTTCCGGCAGGAGGAAGGATGGCTTGTGGTGGATGTGACGAAGATGCGGAAGGTCTGCGAGATACCGGAACAGACCATTCCCCAGGGAATGCTTCTGGACGAGGAGAACGGACGGCTGTATCTGGAAGTCAGGGGGGAAGAGGATTATCGCCTCTGCGTTTATCGGCTGGACGGGGAGATTCCTGCGCTGACCCAGGAGATTTCCATTCGCCGCAGGGATGAAGGTGCTTTCAGCGAAGGAGCCGGGGACAGCAGGGGAAAGATCTGGAATGAGGATTTGGGAGACTATTCCGTGAGGCCGGTTCTCCGGCGGATGCAAAAGGAGGGCGATGACCTGCTGATAACCTGGAGCGACAACGGCTTTGCCTTTGTGACAGAAAAAAAGGAGAAGGGACAATACGGTCTGTGGTGTGGCGGGACATTTCCGGATTATCTGGAGCAGAACCTGGAAGTGGTGGGGGAAAGGCCTTTTCCGGGGCAAAACGGCTGTGTCTTCGACGGAGAGCGTCTGGTGCTGGCGGCCTTCGAGGACTGGAAAAGTGTGAATGCGCTGGTTGCGGTTTACGGCAAAACAGGTGAAATCTACTGCGGCCTGTATCGGAACAGCGGCGCGTCGGAGAGAGACTGGAGCGATTCTTTTTTATATGAGAACAGGATTCTGCCCCAGGGACAGGAGAACTGGAGATACTTTTGGAACGGATATACGGGGGAGATCTACAGGGAAGGGGAGGACGGGCCGGTTATACCGCTGAAAATTTACTGATGGACAGGGAAATCACATATCCTGAATAAAATGTGTGGCAGTTCAATGTCCGGTGTAAACTGTTACTCAAAATGCAAAGATGCAAAATTCCCTGTAAAACTGGATATAAAACTGTTGACAAACGGAAGATAATACGTTAGAATGTAAGTCGTTGGTTTGATTGTTGTGTCACAAACGTGTGTCCGTAGCTCAGCTGGATAGAGCAACGGCCTTCTAAGCCGTGGGTCGGGGGTTCGAATCCCTTCGGGCACGTTTGAAAGGGGAATGACGGGCCGTCAGGTAGTCGTATTTATATGTGGTGGGTATAGCGCAGCTGGTTAGCGCGCCAGATTGTGGCTCTGGAGGCCAAGGGTTCGAATCCCTTTATCCACCTTTCCCTGACCGGAATTCATTACAAGGAAGAATTCAGATAGTTGGATACAGGGCTATCGCCAAGCGGTAAGGCACAGCACTTTGACTGCTGCAGACGCTGGTTCGAATCCAGCTAGCCCTGCTGCATTGTTATGGTTGAGAGTGAAAAGGTGCGGAGGGTAAGGGACTGCATTATGATTTGGGACATTAGCTCAGGCGGTAGAGCACTTGACTTTTAATCAAGTTGTCTGGGGTTCGAATCCCCAATGTCTCATGAGATGAAAATGCCAGGAAGGCAGTGGTTGTGCAGCTTTCCTGGCGTTTTGTCATATTGGAAAATGTAATAATGTTGTCAGATGGCGCAAGTATTCAATGATTCTCGATGGCTGCAAGGATTTGGATGAGGCAAAGAAAAAAATAAATGAACTTTCAGACTCTCCCAAAAATCAAAAAGAGGAATAAAAGAGCGGATTTACCACCGCTCTTTTTATTAAAATGTTTTCATGATAATGAGCGGCAGAAAGTACGATTCGATACAACAAAAAGGAGAGAGGTACAGATGAGCGAAGAGAATGTTCGGCAACCTGAAAACAAAATGGGCGTCATGCCCATAGATAAACTGTTGATTTCCATGTCGCTGCCCATGATGATATCCATGCTGGTACAGGCGCTTTACAACATTGTGGACAGCATTTTTGTGTCCAGAATCAACGAATATGCGCTCAGGGCGGTGTCCCTGGCATTTCCCATTCAGAGTCTGATGATTGCGGTGTCCGTGGGCACTGCGGTGGGCATCAATGCCTTTCTGTCCAGGACCCTGGGAGAGAAGGAATTCGAGAAGGCCAACACCATAGCGGTGAACGGTATCTTCATTGAACTGGTGAGCTATGTGGTGTTTGCGCTGATAGGCATTTTTGCCAGCAGGCCCTTTTTCGCCAGTCAGACCGGGATTGCGGAGGTTCGGGAATACGGAGTTACCTATCTGACTATCTGCTGTGGCGCAGGAATCGGTATCTTTATGCAGACGGCCTTTGAGCGTCTGCTGCAGTCCACGGGAAAGACCATGTATGCTATGATATCCCAGGTGGCCGGAGCTGTGACCAATCTGGTGATGGACCCGATTCTGATCTTCGGACTGTTCGGACTGCCCCGTATGGGTGTGGCCGGGGCGGCCGCGGCCACGGTGCTGGGACAGATGGTAGCCGCCACATGTGCGATTGTGTTTAATGTGAAATTTAATAAGGAGCTTCGGCTGTCCTTTAAGGGCTTTCGGCCCAACGGGAATCTGATTCTCAATATATATAAGGTAGGAGTTCCTTCTATTATCATGCAGGCCATCGGTTCTGTCATGACCTATGGGATGAATCTGATTCTGGAGGCCTTCGGTGCGGCACAGACTGTGTTCGGCATTTACTTCAAGCTCCAGAGCTTTATCTTCATGCCAATATTCGGCCTGAACAACGGCATGGTTCCCATCATCGCTTACAATTTCGGCGCAGGCAGCAGAGAGCGGGTGGTGAAGACCATGAAGAGCAGTATCCTGTATGCGGTCTGCATTATGCTGGTGGGACTGGCTGTCATGCAGCTGATACCTGGCCGGCTGATCGGCCTGTTCGATTCCGGGGAAACGGCGGAGCTTTTGACAATAGGCGTTCCGGCGCTTCGAACGATCTGCCTGAGCTTTTGTTTTGCGGGCTACTGCATTGTGGTGGGAAGTGTGTTCCAGGCGCTGGGAAACGGGGTGTACAGCATGATCGTCTCCATTGCAAGGCAGCTGTGTGTGCTTCTCCCTGTTGCATGGTTGTTCTCCTTAAGCGGGAATGTGAACCTGATATGGTGGGCCTTCCCCATAGCGGAACTGGTCAGCCTGGGAATGAGTACCTTTTTCCTGGTTCGGATTTATAAAAAGATTATCCGGCATATCGGAGAGGACAGGCATCTGAAGGAGGCCTGAGGACCTGACGGGACAGTGATGAAAAGGTTTGAGAAAAAGGGAGACACTTTTTACGCGGTGTCTCCCTTTGAAGTTCTTTTGCTCTTCTGTAATTAACGAAATCCTCATACTTTTATGATGGTGTGCTAACCGCATGGGAGCCCCATCCGGCCTTTCCGGATAGTGAAGTGTTTTCCTGACCCGGACAAGCCGGAACCAAATTTTGCCAGAATGCACAAGATTTCGTCCTTAAGCGTCTAAAGGATGGTGAGAAGCTGTCATTCCACATCCTGCAGCGCGGCCAGGTTCTCCTCGCCGGTCCGGATCTTGACCACCCGGTCCACATCATAGACGAAGATTTTGCCGTCTCCGATATGGCCTGTGTAGAGGGTTTTCTTGGCGGTCTCTATCACATCGTCCACGGGGATGGTGCTGACCACCACTTCCACCTTCACCTTCGGCAGAAGGGTTGCGTCCACTTCCACACCACGGTATTTCTCACCGGACCCCTTTTCGATACCGCATCCCATCACCTGGGTCACGGTCATGCCGGTGACGCCCAGATCATTCATGGCTTTTCTCAGTTTATCATAACGGCTCAGTTTCGCGATGATGACAACCTTATAGATGCCGGAGCCGGACATGACGGGCTGTTTCACCACAGGCACCGCGGCGTTCTGCTGAGCGGTGGAGGCAGTGATATAATCGTCGTTGCCCAGGTCGGTGTTCTCATTTACCGCCATAGTCATTGTGTTGGACACATCCATGATGCTGAAGCCGGAGTAGGCGGATGCCAGGCCGTGCTCCATTGCGTCCAGACCCACGATTTCTTCCTCTTCACTGACGCGCAGGCCCACCGTTTTCTTCAGGATGAAGAAGGCAATGGTGATGGTGACGACGGTCCATGCGGCTGTGATAAACATTCCAACAAACTGGATGCCCAGCTGGGCGAAGCCGCCGCCATAGAAAAGGCCTTCTTTGATGCCTGTCAGGGCAAAGCCGGGAGCGGAAGCGGTGGCGAAGAGCCCTACGGCGATGGTTCCCCAGATACCGTTGAACATATGTACCGCCACGGCGCCCACAGGGTCATCCACATGCAGCACATTGTCCACGAACCAGACGCCGAAGACAACCAGCAGGCCGGAAACCGCGCCGATGACGGCGGCTCCCGTACAATCAGTCACATCACAGGGAGCCGTGATGGCTACCAGTCCTGCCAGAGATGCGTTCAGACACATGGATACATCCGGTTTGCCATATTTGATCCAGGTAAACAGCATACACACCACGGTTGCCACCGAAGGAGCCACGGTGGTGGTGAGAAATACGCTTCCCAGTGTGGGAATGTCGGTTGCGGCCGCACCATTGAAGCCGTACCAGCCCAGCCACAGGATAAAGACGCCCAGAGCGCCGATGACCAGATTACATCCGGGAAAGGCATTGACTTTTGTGATTTTGCCCTTTTTGTCCCGGGTGAACTTTCCGATACGGGGTCCCAGCATAGCGGCGCCGATGAAGGCACAGATACCGCCAACCATGTGGATGCAGTTGGAACCGGCATAGTCATGGAAGCCCATATTGACCAGGAAACCGCCGCCCCAGGTCCAGTGTGCCTCTATGGGGTAGATGATACCGGATATGATGGCGGAGTAGAGGCAGTAGGTGGAGAATTTTGTTCTCTCAGCCATGGAGCCCGATACAATGGTGGCGGTAGTGGCGCAGAATACTAGGTTGAATACGAAGCCGGAATAGCTGAAGTTCGCATAATCTGTGAATACGCCGAAGCCAGGGGTGCCGATGAATCCCAGAATATCTTTTCCGCCGTCGGCGGCCGGCAGCATCAGTGACGCGCCGATGAGAAACCACATCACGGTGCCGATACAGAAATCCATCAGATTCTTCATGATGATATTGCCGGAGTTCTTCGCTCGGGTGAAACCGGCCTCCACCATTGCAAAGCCGGCCTGCATCCAGAATACCAGTGCGGCGCCGATCAGGAACCAGACGCCGAAGACCTGTTCGTTGACGAAACTTAATACATCTTCCATAATGATTTCCTCCTATTTTGAGTTCCGTACCTGTCCGGCCGGTACCCGGTGATATGCAGAGGATTTCCGGCCGCATAATGCATGCGTCCATAAATCCTCTGGGGTACCGACCGGACAGGTACTGTTTGAGTTCCGCATCTGTCCGGCCGGTACCCGGTGATATGCAGAGGATTTCCGGCCGCATAATGCATGCGTCC
>JAAWLQ010000211.1 GCA_022797995.1 Lachnospiraceae bacterium | reverse complement strand
CAGGAAGCCTTCACCGTCTCCGCAATGAGGTCCGCCTTCATCTCCGGTATATCTTCCAGCATCGTGCTTACCTGGCTGGCCTGAATCAGCTGGCGCAGGCGCACCTGAATGGTATACAGGCTATCGTCATTGATGTAGAGAATTGCATCCATAAATCCATTCCACCGCCCCACGGCATAGAACAGAGCAATGGTAGCCAGCATGGCTTTGGACAAAGGCAGTACGATTCTCAGCAGTACCACCAGATCGTTGGCACCATCCACATAGGCCGACTCCTCCAGCTCCCTGGGCATGGACTGGAAGAAGCTCTTCATCAGAATCATGTTATAGGTGGACAACATGCCCGGCAGAATCAGTACCCAGAAATTATTCAGCAGTCCCAGCGACTTGATATTCAGGTAGCCCGGAATCATACCACCGCTGAAATACATGGTAAAAAGGATGTAAATCAGCAGAACCGACTTGAATTTCAGGCCGGGGCGGGACAGGGGATAGGCGCATAAAATCGTCATCACCAGGCAGATCAGTGTGTGCACTAATGTCAGAAACAGAGTGAACCACATGGAATCCATCAATCCCTTATTATTGAATACCGCCTTGTAAGCAGACAAGTCCCATCCCATTGGCCAGAGAAACACATCTCCCCGCATGACAGCTGTCTTGTTGGAAAAAGACATTGCGACAATGTGCAGAAACGGAATCAGGCAGCACAATCCGATGGCAACTACTACGAACACTGTAAATACTTTAAATACCTTATCCTTCATGTTCTCCCTCCTTACCAGATTCCGTTACCGGATACGCGCTTACTGATGGCATTGGCGCTGAGTACCAGCACAAAGTTAATAACCGACTGCGCAAGCCCCACCGCAGTACCAATACTGAATTTCCCCTGCTCCAGACCCACACGGTACACGAAGGTACTCACCACATCCGCCACCTCCATTACCGTGCTGTTCTGCATGACGTATGGTTGTTCGAATCCGATGCTGGCCAGTCCGCCCACTGCCAGAATCAGCATGATTGCTACTGTGTCTTTGATACAGGGCACGGTGATAGCCGTCATCATTCTGAACCGGGAGCATCCATCCACCCGAGCCGCCTCATAAATTTCCTGGTCGATTCCCGTCATGGCCGAGAGATAAATGATGGTATTCCATCCGATGCTCTTCCAGACCCCTGTTATAAAATAAGTAAAAATCCACCAGCCATTGCTGGAAAGGAAAGGAACTACCTGTCCCCCCAGCCCCTTTATGATGGTATTAACCAGTCCGGAGGAAGCAAAAATCTGATACATCATACCGCCGACTACCGACCAGGATATAAAGTGGGGCAGATAGATGACTGTCTGCACGGTCTTCTTGAATGTGGCATGGCTGATTTCATTCAGGAACAGCGCCAGGATAATCGGAAGCGGAAATCCCAGCACCAGACCCAGAATATTCAGAGTCATCATGTTGCGGACAGACAGCCAGAAGGTTTTGGACTGTGCCACACGCTCAAAATACTGCAGGCCTACCCAGGGACTTTCCCATATCCCTTTAAACATATTAAACTCTTTAAAGGCAATCACGACGCCTGGCATGGCTCTGTAAGAGAACAGATAATAATACAGAAGCGGAAGCGCCAGCATCGCATAAAAAATCCAGTGTCTGCGAAGATATGACAATGTGCCTTTACGCTGGCCCATACCTTTGCCGTTCTTCGCCGGATTCTTTTTTTTCAGACTTGTTTCTTCATTCTTCATTCCCATCCTCCTTTTCCTTTTTCCCTAAAAAAGCTGTTGCTTTCATGTATCGGTAACATTTTATTTGTTACATTAATTATGTCATAAATTAAAATTTAGTGGTTTAGCTGTAAAATAAATATAACACCGCCCACATACGGAGTCAATTATTAAAACATAATAATTGTTTATTTACTTTTTTGTATATAACGCACAATTTCCCTCCGAAATCGCCAAAAATATACCTTCTTATTTTTTAAATTAGTTATTTTGTATATTTTTGGCTAGAATAACTGTGAAATATTATGGATAGATTTCAAGTTGAAAATTTGATATGCTAGTAACAGAAAATCAGCCCGCAGGCTATTTTCTATTTTATAACAATAAAAATGTTTTAAATATGGACTTGCTGCAGGATTTTATTGCAATACTTTTGTAAGAATTAAGGTCATTTTCAAAGTTTACCTTCCCTGACAGAAGGTCATACTGGCCGAAAATAACAGTAGCTTCATATCTAATAGGAGGAGAGTGAGGAGTATCATGAGAAGAGAGGAATATCCACGACCACAATTTATCAGAAAGGAATGGCTCTGTCTGAACGGAACCTGGGATTTCGCATTTGATGACGATAATCTGGCAGCTTCCCAGCACTGGGAGAAAGATTCCTGCTGCCTGGACAGAAAAATAGAAGTCCCTTTTTGCTTTGAGAGTAAGCTGAGCGGTATTCAGGACACCTCCATGCACGACAGAATTTTTTACAAGAGGAAATTCACCATACCTGACAGCTGGTCGGGCCGCCGGATTCTGCTTCATTTTGAGGCGGTGGATTATAAATGCCGTGTATTCGTCAACGAACAACTCTGTATGGAGCATACAGGCGGAAACTCCGGATTCTTCGTCGACATCACGGATTATCTCAGGCCGGGAGAGCAGTCTCTGGCCGTGGCGGTGCTGGATCCGGCCCGGGATGAGACAATTCCCAGAGGGAAGCAGTATTGGGAAGAAAAAAGCGCTAAAATATGGTATACGAGAACGTCCGGCATCTGGCAGAGCGTATGGCTGGAGCCGGTACAGGACTATCACATTTCACAGGTGCGCTTTACACCGGACATTGATCATGACACCGTTTTCCTGGAAGCATCCTTCTCCGATTATACGGAAGAAATGTATCTGGATATGGAAATCTCTTTTCAGGGAGAGCTGATTTGTCAGGATCGTTTTCTGGTAAACAACGGCCACATTTTCCAACGAAGCATTCATCTGGCAAAGGACCATATATTTTACCGTGATGTCCATGGCAGATGCCGCTACTGGTCCCCGGAAAATCCGGCTTTATATGATGTAAAACTGCGTCTGACTGTGTCAGGTCAGGTGACAGACCAGGTGGAAAGCTACTTCGGAATGCGCAAAATTCATACGGAAAACGGGATCACATATCTGAACAACAGACCCTACTACTTCAAGCTGGTATTGGATCAGGGGTACTGGAAAGACGGTATCCTGACGGCGCCTTCCGATGAAGATTTCAGGACAGATATCCGTCTCATGAAGGAAATGGGATTCAACGGCTGCCGCAAGCACCAGAAGGTAGAGGATGCAAGATTTCTATATCATGCGGATACCATGGGTTTTCTCGTCTGGGGAGAAATGGCGTCTGCCTGTCTGTATACGGAGCAGGGTGTCTGCGACTATGCCGCGGAATGGTTTGATATTATCAGAAGAGATTACAATCATCCTTCTATTGTGGCCTGGGTATTGTTCAATGAAAGCTGGGGAATCCCCAATGTTCAGATGGACAGCCGTCAGCAGTTCCAGACTATGGGTATGTATTATATGGCAAAAAGTCTGGATCCTACCAGGCTTGTCATCGGCAATGACGGATGGGAAATGACCAGAAGTGATATCTGCGCCATACATAATTATGCTCATGGCTCCTCCGGTGAACCGAGAAAACAGGCCTTTTTCGTAAGTACAATGCAGGACAAAAAGCTTCTTCTCTCCTGTACCCATGCAGGCAGAAGTATTTATGCAAAAGGGTATGAGCACACGGATGAGCCGATTCTCATCACGGAATGTGGAGGAATCAACTACTCTTCGGCCCAGACGGACTGCTGGGGATACACAGACGCAGACAACGAAAAGGATTTCCTCAGTCAGTATGAGCATGTCATCTGCTCTATATTACAATCCGACCTGGTATATGGCTTCTGCTATACCCAGCTGACGGATGTGGAGCAGGAAACCAACGGCCTGCTCACCTATGACCGGACTCCCAAATGCGAATTGTCCAAAATCCGCAGAATTAACGAGACTTACCGGCATAATATTGTAGTGGATTAGTCGAGCTGAGGGAAAGCCCTTCTGCCAGCGGACTTGAAAAGCAGGAAAGCGCAGCCTGTAACGGTGCACTTTCCTGTCTTATCGTTCATCATCCACTTTCACAGTCATGACCAGGCCCTGTGCGTAATCGCCAAACTTTTCTCCGAATAAATTCATGCCCCCCACGTGCGCCGCATCCGGCTTGACGCCCAGCTTTAAGCTGATGTAGTTTCCATCCCCCAGGTGGAGGCTGTCCACTGTCTGGTCGGAGCATTTCACGTCGTCCTCATAACAGCCCAGCTGATTGATTTTGATAACCTTGTAGACACCGTATTGCGTCATGGTGTCACCCCACCATTCCGGATTCAGACGTCCTCTTCTCCCTCCGAAATCTCCCTTGGAGGTGATGGTATCCACTTCCTGCCCGTTCACCCATACCGTGATATCCGAAGGCCAGTCATTCTGATATCCGGGAGCTTCGGAACAGATCTCGAAGGAAAAGGAAATCTCCTTAACAAGGACATTCTTCACCATATATGCAGGAAAACGGTATTCCAGATATCCTATTTCAAACCACAGCAGCTGCGCCTCATTTCTGTTCTGGCAGTAAAAACTGGCGGCAAAATCTTCCACGCCCAAATATCCTTTTTCGCTGACGATTCCACAGTTCCCCCCGATCTCACAATCGAAATAATTCCCAATAGGCATTGGAAACCGTATCACCTGACTGCTGTTATGATCGATTTTGTGCTGAAACGCATTGATGTATATATCCTCAAAGGATATTCCACATACCTTCTGGGCGCCCCGCACACCCGGCTTCTCATTGACCGATATCATGCCGGCCTCTTCCAGAACCTTTACATGCAGCGCCGCGGAGGACTGGGGCAGTCCAAAGGCAGCGGCAATTTCACTGATGTTAGCCGAATTCTCAATCAAATATTTCAGTATTTCCAGACGTACTTCCGAAGAAAGTGCTTTCCCCACTAATGCAGTCTTTTCCAGATTCGCCAGGTCGAGGGTGATCCTCTTCTTATTCGCTTTCAAAATGGTACCTGCTTTCTAATATTTCTTCTGCATAGCAAGGATAACACCATTTCTGTATAAAGTCAAACGGCAAACTGATTTTTTCTCCTGCTGTTTATAATTTCGTAACAGTTCAGTGCCCTGTCTGAACTGTTACATAATTTCTCTGCGCTGAATTACTTTCCACAGCAGATGCGGATGGCCTCCGCCACAAACGCCGCGGTTCCTTCCCCGCCTGCCTTATCAATGTTCGCCGTGAACTCTCCGCCTCCGGCATACATCTGCCCCAGGCTGGACAGAAGCTCATCGGAACAGGTGTAGAAATGCTTCGTAATATAATCCTGCAGCTTTCTCACCTGCTTCTGTGCTTTTTCCGAAGCCGGAGGCCCCTGTTTCAGTTCCCCGAACTCTGCGAACACCTGCATAAACTCTTTCGCCGTTTCCAGCTCCTCTTCCTTTGTTCTGCCCTGGGACTTCTCTTCGAACTCCCGATACTCCGCAGTGTTTCCCCACTGCTCCCTGGCACGCTTAGCGTACTCATCCATCTTCTTCGTGTCAAATGCTGAAAAATCCATTGTCCTCACTCCTCCATTTCGTATATCACGGGCAAAGCGAATCAGATTTTCCAGATGCTCCTTTTTCATGTTCAGCAGCGTAATCTGCTGCTCCAAAGCCTTATTCCTGTCAAAATCAGGTCTGGAAATCATCTCCTTAATTTCTTTCAGTGGAAATTCCAACTCCCGAAACAGTAAAATCTGCTGCAGCGTCTCCAGCGCCGTATCGTCATACAGCCGATAACCGGCCTGCGTGTAACCCGTCGGTTTCAGCAGGCCAATTTTATCATAATATTGCAGAGTGCGTATACTCACTCCGGCCAGCCCGCTCACTTCATTTACCGTCATCATTGTCATTTCCTCCTCCCGTGTAAACACAGCATATACTATTACGTAACGTAGGAGTCAACAGTTTTTTTATCTTGCATCTGTGTAAATGAAAGATACCCCATCACCACCGGACACTCCACCGGTTGGAATACTCTCCTGTCATTTTTTCTTTTTGTACTTTTTTATCCGTTACTTCCTCTTCTTTTCTCCGGATATCCAGCAGCCGGGTAAACTCTTCGGCATCTACCGGAAGCGTCACCCACTGGTCCTTCCACGCGGACAGGTAAGCCGCATTGCTGATACTCAGGCTGCGGATTCCGCTGGTTCCGGGCGCAAGCAGCTCTTTCTCCTGCAGTATGGCATCCGTAAAATTCTGCAGAATCTCCAGGTGCCCGCCGTCCGGGCCTTCCTGTTCTATGGTCTGGCAGTTCACCTCCGCCCTGGGCATCCCTTCCTTCGAGGTAAAGCAGATTTCACGTTCGTCCCTCTCCAGCAGAAAAAGCTTCAGGGTGCCATTCTCAATGACAGCCTTTCCCAGCGTTCCGCTGATTTCCATTCTGTTCGTGCCCGGACATTCTCCGGTGGAAGTAATGAATACGGCGCTTGCACCATTCTCATACTCCGCGTAAATCGTTGCGTCATCCTCCACGGAAATCCGATGGTAATGGGCCACATTACAGAAAGCCCGAAGCCTTGCGGGCATTCCCATAATCCACTGCCAGATGTCCAGATTGTGAGGACATTGATTCAACAGCACTCCTCCGCCTTCGCCGTTCCAGGTAGCCCGCCAGTCGCCGGAATCATAGTAAGCCTGGGTGCGGTACCAGTTATTGATAATCCACACAAAGCGCTTGATATCTCCCAGCGCGCCCTCCCGTACCAGGTCATGCAGCTTTCTGTAAAGCTGATTGGTCCGCTGGTTGAACATAATCCCGAATACCACGCCGCTTTCTTCCGCCGCCCGATTCATCTCTGCCACGCTTGCGGTGTCCAC
>JAAWLQ010000210.1 GCA_022797995.1 Lachnospiraceae bacterium | reverse complement strand
AGAACAATAAAAATAAGGAGAAGGCATGAACAAGATATTGAATGCTTTTTGCAGAAGGATTGTTTCAATAATAAAACTTTCAATGAAGAAGATGTTTAATATCACTCACATAACATTTGGGATTGAACAAATGATATCTTATGATACTAAAATTGAGTTAGGGGGGGTAATCCATATAGGAAATAAGGTTTGTACAAGGGGGAATGTAACACTGTCATCTCGTGAGGGTGGATTACTTGATATTGGGGAAGAATGCTTCTTTAATAATAATTGTGTGGTAGGATGCAGAAATTCAATTAAGATAGGGCGAGGAAGTTCATTTGGTCCGGGATGTATAATTTACGATCATGACCATGACTTCAGAACTAAAGGCGGGAAAAAGGCAGGAAGATACATTACGGCTCCTATTACTATAGGAAAGAATGTTTGGTTTGGTGCCAATTGTATTATTTTAAAGGGTGTTACTATAGGAGATAATGCCATAATTGCTGCAGGGACTACGGTTACGTCAGATATACCTGAAAATACGATTGCATTACAAAAAAGAGAGACAACATTGTTACACTATAACCATAATACAGTACCAACCTAGCACAAGTCATTGATTGAAATTAAATTATTTGTATCGCGGGGTACTAAAATGAAAAAACTGGCATTTATATTTGATACTGTTATGCTAAAAGATGAAAATGAGGATTATTATGCTATTAATCTGAATTACAGATTATGGGAAGATAGATATTTGAAATCCTTCGACTATATCATCGTCTCGACCAGAGTAAAAAATGTACAGCACATGGAAATTATGGAAAAAAAAGGCTATACCATTTCTAATGGAAAAAATGTCGAAATCAGGCCAATAAGCGCTTATAGGAAACTGACAGATATCTTCTTCAAAAAAGAATCCATAAAAAAGCAGTTGGAAGAAATCATAGAAAAGGTCGATTGCGTCATTGTCCGTCTGCCCAGTCCTTTGGGAAACCTGGCCTGTGATGTCTGTAGGGAACATGGAAAAAAATATGCTCTTGAGATGGTGGCATGCGCCTGGGACGGCTATAGAAATCATGGGCATTGGGCAGGAAAACTTGTAGCGCCATATATGTATTTTGAAACGAAAAAGCAATGTAAAAAGGCAGGGAGAGTCCTGTATGTCACAAAAGATTTTTTACAACAGAGATATCCGACGAAAGGTATAACTGCGAATGCCTCCAATGTGATGCTTTGCCAATCGGATGAAATAATATTAACCAGAAGAATAGAAAGGATAAAAAAGAATAAGGAAGGAACGTTTGTTCTGGGGCTGGTCGGACCGCTGGAACTGGAGGCAAAAGGGCATAAGGTAGCATTAGGCGCATTGGAAATTCTGGCAAAAAAATTTCCGAATATTAGGATGGAATTTTTAGGAGCAGGTTCAGGATACCGGCTTGAAAGGTTGATTAGAAAGAAAAAGCTTACCGATAAAGTTTGTTTCAAAGGTACACTACCGAGCGGAGATTCGGTACTGAGATGGATGGATACATTGGATATTCTGGTGATACCAAGCTTTCAGGAAGGGCTTCCCAGAGCATTGATTGAAGCAATGAGCCGGGGATGTCCCGCAGTCGGTGCGATAACAGGTGGAATCCCAGAGCTGATTGATCAGAACCTGCTGCATCGGCCCGGAGATTACAGAAAGTTGGCAGATGATATTGAGAAATTACTGGAAAATGAGGAAATGTGTATCCAAGCAGCCAAGAGAAACTTTGAAAACGCCAAACAGTATGCCAAGGAGAATCTGGACTCAAGACGAACCAAATTCTGGAATGAATTTGCGGGAAGGGAATAGTCGCGATGGAGAAGGGAAAAAGGAGCGGATGGTATCTAACGGACATTTCCCTGATAGTCTTTATTTTCAGCAAAGTAGGAGTATTTAAGGGTAGAGTGGAATATATCTCTCTGGCATTCTTCGTCATTTTGATAATGATATATGTGCTGGAAAAGAAGAGGTTTTGCCTTACGGAGCAAATTGTATGTTATGCCCTGTTTGCCCTGTATGCCAGTTTATCTTATCTTTGGGCATGGAATAAATCTTTTGCTTTGGAGTCCTTAAAGAATGTCGTTGCGCTGCTGATATTTTTGACAGCTTTATCCTGCTATGTCAATGGAAAGGAAAGACTGCTAAAGACCATGAAATATGTGGTTGTGGCCAATGTGACAGTATCCTTCAAAATACTGATTTTTTACTGGATGGAGACAGGAAGCGCTGCGACCAGGATACAAGCCATTACGGGTATACATTTTAATACAGTCGGCCAGGTAGCGGCATTTTCTATTCTTTTTTCCCTGTACTTATATTATGCCTACCAGGATAAACAGTATCTGTTTTTCATAGCTCCACAATATATGGCTGTTTTGTTGTCAAGCTCAAGAAAGTCAATATTAATCCCGATTTTGGGGATTTTTCTGATTCTGCTTTTGAAAAGGGATTGGCGGAATATTATGGTAGCGATATTAGTTATGACAGCAGGAGGGCTATTAGTAGGAAGTGCCATAAGGCTGACATATCCGGAGATGTTTCAGGAGCTCTTTCAGAAATTTGTCGCACTTGGAGCTTATGGAAGAGGAATTGAGACAGATGACTGGAGCATCAATTTAAGGAGTTTCTTTTTTGATACAGGGAAATCGATATTTAAATCTCATCCGCTATTTGGAATAGGAATCAACAATTTTGCCTATTATGTCGGCAATTATACATCTTATACTGTTGAAAGATACTCTCACAACAATTACATAGAATTATTAAGCTGTATGGGGGTGATAGGCTTTTCTCTATACTATTTATCATATGTGTATATTTTTGTCAAATTAGCAGCCTATATACGGAGAGATAGAAAAAACATGGAGCTAATCATAGCGCTTTCCGTATTGATTGATTTGATGATTATGGAATGGGGAATCGTTTCTTATTCCGGATGTTTATATCACGTATATATATTGTTGATATATCAGACTGTACGATATCGAAAGAAACTTCAGCCGGAGGTTCATGAAAAAAGTGGGTAGATTGACAAAGCTGACACAGAGCGACTATGCTTTTTCATTGTTCCAAAAATGCATGAATATCATAACGGGTATTTTGACAATATCCTTGATTAATCGATATTTGGGGACAACGTTAAAAGGGGAATATGAATATATCCTGAATATAGTCAATGTATTGTGCATAATTTTAGGATTTGGGCTGCAGGCTTCCTATCCCTATATGAAAAGGAATAAAATGCAGAATCAGTTAAAAAGCTATCTGGACATTTTTTTTCTGCAGGCAATGATATATATGGTGATTGGGGCAGCAATCGTGATATTGACCCGGGAAGCCGTGGTAGCAATGGCGGTAATCTTAACGGTTGCTCGGATAGCAAATTCTCAGATGCAGGAGATAGGGGTTGTTGAATTTATCAGATTCCGACAAATATTACAGATTGTAAGCTATCTGATTGATTTTCTGCTGACATTGGTAGTTTATTTATTCATTCCTCAAAATATGCAAATTCTGCTTGGTGTTTTAGCGATTAAATATGTGATATACATAGTTGCCTATTTATTGAGGTGCAGATATATCCCAAAGCCATTTCAAGCTAATTGCAAGATTGCGGGCTTTTTGTTTCGATTCGGTTTTTTTGCTATGCTTACGGCTTTGTTATCTGAATTTAATTATAGTATTGATATAATCGTGATGAAGCGGTTTCTACCATTTTCCGAGATTGGCCTATATTCAGTCGGATCAAAATTAGCACAATATATATGGCTGATTCCTGATGCTTTTAAGGAAGTTCTGTTCTCTCATACAGCAAAGGATGATTCAATAAATGAAATCAAGGAAGTCATGAGAATCAATATTTTTGTGACGCTGGTAATGATATTGGTCATGTTAGTGTTCGGCAAGTTTATTATTTATATATTGTATGGAGCAGAATACCTGGATTCTTATTCCATTACAGCTGTTATCTTCTTGGGGATACCGAGCATGGTAATCTATAAGCTGCTTAATCCCCTGTATATGGCCAATGGTCGACAAAAGACGTGCTTTTTTACGCTTTTGGCAAGCGTATTGATTAACGTGATGCTGAACTTTCTGATTATACCCTATTACGGCAAGATGGGGGCCGCAGTGTCGACAGTAATCTCTTATACGGTTTGCGGTATGTTCTTTTTCATTGACTTTACAAAAACGTATCATTTACGCTGGAAAGATTGCCTATGGATTAAGAAATCTGATTTCAATAAACTGTACAAAAAGGCTTGTAGTATGATTAAAAAAAGCTAATGTGATTATTATTGGGAGGATGGACTATGGATTTGGATGGAAAGACGATTCTGATTACGGGTTGCGCGGGTTTTATCGGATCAAATGTAGCAAAAAGGCTTTTGGGCGATGTCAATGATATTAAGTTGATTGGCATTGACAATATGAATGACTATTATGATACCAGCTTAAAAGAAACCAGAATTGAGGAATTGAAGGAGCATCCGTCATTCATTTTTCTGAAAGGAAATATTGCGGATCGGGATTTAATAAATACAGTCTTTCAGAAATATACGCCTCAAATTGTTGTAAATCTTGCGGCACAGGCAGGCGTACGTTACAGTATCGCAAACCCGGATGCTTATATTGAATCAAATCTAATAGGCTTTTACAATATATTGGAAGCCTGTCGGCATTCCGGTGACAAAGGCAAAGGTGTGGAGCATTTGGTGTATGCGTCTAGCTCATCTGTGTATGGTAATAACAAAAAAGTTCCGTATTCCACGGAAGACAGGACAGATGTCCCAGTATCGCTGTATGCAGCTACAAAAAAATCTAATGAATTGATGGCATATTCTTATTCTGGTCTATACAAAATTCCAGCCACAGGTCTTCGGTTTTTTACGGTATATGGTCCTGCCGGACGTCCGGATATGGCGTATTTTGACTTTACGAATAAGCTTTGCAAGGGAGAAAAAATTCGGATTTTTAATTATGGGAACTGTAAGCGTGATTTTACATACATTGATGATATAGTCGCGGGTGTAGTGAGCGTGATGAGAAAAGCTCCGGTTGCCGATGAAAATGGTGTACGGCACAAGGTATATAATATCGGTAATAACCGGCCTGAAAGCCTGCTGGATTTTGTGGATATCCTGCAGCAAGAGCTGATTCATGCTGGTGTTTTGGATTCGGAATATGATTTTGAAAGTCATAAGGAGTTGGTTCCGATGCAGCCCGGTGATGTGGAAGCAACATGGGCAGATATTGATGAACTGGTAAAGGATTTTGGATTTCGTCCTCATACAGATTTAAGGGATGGCTTGAGACAATTTGCTGAGTGGTATAAGAAATTTTATAAGAAAGCTTAATCGGAATATCCATATACCGAACCCAAAGATGGAAGATATGAGGAGGAACGGCATGAAAGGAAACGGTACAGAGCGAAACAGACAGATAGAGGGGCTTAGGGGCTTTGCAATTCTGATTATTGTTTTCTTTCATTTAATTTACAGATACAGCGTGCTATACCAGGTTGATGTAGAAATGCAGAAAAAAGAATTCCCTATGTCCTGGTGGGGCGATTTTGGAGTTATCATATTTTTGATAATTTCAATATGGTATTTGCATCCCGAAGAGAAAAAAGACAACCGAGTGCTGACAACATTGAAAAATAGGTATATAAAGCTTTGGCCAGCCTATGCCATATGTATTACCATTACTTTTCTATTATCAGGAACAGGGTATTTGCCGGGGAGAGCGGTTGGCCTAAAAACATATTTGATAAACCTCACATTATTAGAAGGGGTTATACCCGGGGTTGATTATGTAGATGGTGCCCATTGGTATTTGACTACATTGCTCCTGATTACATTTTGGATGCTTTTAATAAATAGGTGGTGTAGAGAAAGCAACTGGGCATATGTGCTTTGGCTTTTGGCATGTATAGTGTTCCGTTTTTTACCTGAACCTTTTTATATAGGCGGAAAGATTCTTGCTTCGGAATATGTTGGTGTTGTGATTTTTGTGGTAAACGCAAAGCGTATTAAATGGGAAGATATCGGTAGGACATGGAAAGAAAATATAGCTGGTTTTATTATGCTATTTATAGCTATCGTATATATGGTGGCAGTAAAAGGTTCTGGATATGGGTATATGATGTGCGTGAGTCTTGGAATCTTTATGATTTGCTATCGGAGAAAGGGGAGGTTTTTAGAAAATTATATTTTTACCTATACGGGAAAAATTTCCTATCCGTTGTTTTTGGTGCATCAGAATGTTTCATACATGATTGAGAACTTTTTGACAGAGCGATTCGGAAAATATAGTCTCACATTTGTGGTCCCAGCTTTTGCAGTAAGCTATAGCTTGGCCATAGCGATATATTATATAGTGCCTAGAATCAGAAAGGTAGCCGCTAGTTTCATAAGTGATACATGAGCATGAAATGACAGAATAACAAAGCCCTATTGCGAGTCAATCTTTCAGAAGCTGATAAAGCAAAAGAATGACAAAGGGGCTGTCGGGAAATAGATACTCCAACAAAACCAGAGGAGAGGCAGTGACATATGCAAGCCACTGTCTCTCCTCTGAGATTTTTGACAAAAAAGACCAGCACCCGGATTCCTGTGCTGGAGAAGCATAAGGAAGCCTTTGGGAGGCATGTGGGGGAGGTCACTGCCGACAGCGGGTACTGCTGTGAAAGTCCAATCCAATACAGCATTGTTAGTCGAAAAGCAAAGATTCAATAGTAAAGATTCGAGGGAAAACTATAATGGAGATTTTAGAGGCATACAAAATATTACATGAATTTCATGCCAGTCTGCTGGGAGAAAAAGCGTTCAGTATAAAACATGATGCTAAAGAGCAGAAAAGACCCAAACCAGTTGTATTTTCCCCGATTTTATGGTATACTTGCACAAGTTTTGATAAATAACTTACACTGGCATAGC
>JAAWLQ010000209.1 GCA_022797995.1 Lachnospiraceae bacterium | reverse complement strand
CTTCTTCAATACCCTCCGACTTTCCCTCCACATCCACCCCATGAATCAGGAACTCATCACAGTATCGGGACAGTCTGTCCAGCAGCGGTTCATCGACTGTCTCTCCGGTCATTTTCTGCCATCTGTCCGTGACCACCCTGTATCCGAAGGAAGTCCGTCTGCAGCTTAGGTCCAGTACCAGACGCCGCTTACCCACCGTATCCGTCAGCTTTTTCAGTCTCTCGAAATCAATTCTGCCCTCTCTGAATACATAGGATGTGACAATCACATGAGAGGCTCCCGCGTCCAGGAACTCCGCCGCGTTATCCGGCCTGATTCCTCCGCCGGCCTGAAGCCCGCCCGGATATGTGCGCAGGGCCTCCAGCGCCTGTTCCTTTGTGGCTCCGTAATAGTGACTGTTCTCCGGATTCAGCAGAATCACATGTCCTCCGGAAATTCCTGCCTGACGATAAAATTTCGCAAAAAAAGCGGCATTCTGCTCTGAGACAAAATTTTCCTCCGCATGATTGTCCGTGTCCTTCAGACTTCCGCCCACAATCTGTTTGACTCTGCCGTTGTGAATGTCTATACATGGTCTGAATTCCATTTTTACCCCCTGTTTTTAATATTCAAATTTTTCCTCTTCATTTTTCACACATTTTGCATAAATTCCGTCACAGATCACATACTAAAGGCAAATCAGCCATTCTGCCCGCGCAGTATGGTCTGGTTTTAAAGCTCACGCAGCAGAAATGGAGGAAAAGATGAAAAAAGGGAAAAAGCTTGCAGGGGCCAGAAAGCTCCTGGCAATGGGACTGGTGCTGGCCTGTGTATGTATGACCACCGCCTGTACAAACAGTGCCAGAAACAACAATGATTCAGACAGCATGGCCGGAAACAGCACTCAGGAATCCGGCAGCGGTGCCGCCGGCAACAGCAGCACCGCAGGAAACAACAACACTGCCGGCTCCAATGGCAGCGATAATGCCACAGGCGGCAGCACAGCCGGAAACGGCAGCACCGCAGGCAGCGATAATGATTCCGTGCTGAATGACGCAGGCGATGCCATTACCAATGTAATTGACGACGTCACCGACGGCATCGACAATATCACCGATGATATTACCGGAAACACTGACAGTACCGGCTCCGGAAACAGTACCAACGGCAGTGACTCCGGAACAGACGGAAGTACCACTAACGGTACCGGTGTGAACGGCAGAACATCCGGCGGTGCGCGCACAGGCATTAACAGCGGCATGACTGGCGGCACCACAGGACAATAACTCTTCTCTCGGGCGTTTGCTTATTATAAGCCTGCGCCTGAGAACCTGAATATCCTACTCTTCTTCCATAATCGTGCCGTCTCTGTAAGCCTCCAGCAATTCTTCCAGATAATAAATTCTCTCCCGAATCTCCTGACCTACATCCGTATCCGAAACCAGCTTCCTCCGGGGAAAGCTTTCCACGTCCACGGAATGTGAGAACAGGTCAGATTCATTTTCTATCACCGCCCTGGCGGATTCAAAGGGTTCGTGGGCAGCCAGACGCATTCCCCTGGAATTGCAGACCAGCGTATAACCCGCAATTCCCGTCTTCTTCTGATATGCTTTGGAAAAGCCGCCGTCAATAATCAGCAGTCTTCCTCCGCATTTGACAGGAGACTCCCCATGTATCTGTTCCACGGGCACATGGCCGTTGACAATATGGGCATCCTCGCTGTCAAGACCGAATTCCTTCAGGATCTGGTCCACCGTCTCCTCTTTTTCCAGCAGTTTATAATAACTGTTCTTCTTCTCGGCATGGGTTTCCTTCTCAGCTATAAAGTATCGCTCAAAGGTCGCCATTTTGTCCTTTCCGAACACAGGGGAACCCTTTCCGGACCAGATAAACCACATAATGTCCTGTCCCAGCCCACGTTCCACACCTTCTTTTGCATAGTATCCTCTTCTGGCATAAAATTCCAGAATATCATACAGCGCTTTCCCGTAATACCGTTTCCCGCAGATATCCACTCCCATAAAGCTCCCATCCTCATTCATGGGCACACATCCGTGGTAGAGCAGATTTCCGTTGTATATTTTATACAGTCCGCCTTTCGAATAGAGGAAACGCACATGCCGCTGAAGCTTTTCACATTTCAGGAAGGCCTGTCTCAGCCGTTCCATCACCTTGCTCTCCTCTTCCGTCAGAGCATAGGGATCCTTCGGATCAATGGTGGGAAAGTCCATATCCAGCATGGCATATTCTGTACCTCCCCCCGACCTGTCGTCAATCCGGACTGTCCCTCTCTCGAAGTCGATCCGGTCAAGCAGCATTCTGTCCTCCATGTGGAATTCCGGATGCCGCATGAGCAGCTGTCCCTCCAGCTTGAACTGTATCACCACAATGGCCTTGTGCATTTTCGTGTCAAGGCTCAGGTCCTTTGTGTTATAGTCCGTGTTAAAACGTATGGAAAAAGCACTGCAATCGGAATTCTGATAAGTCTCCATGGCAAAGGTAGCCAGCGGAAGCAGGTTGATACCATAGCCGTCCTCCAGCGTCGCAAGATTCCCGTAATGAGCCGCCATTCTCACCACATTGGCGATACAGGCCGGATGTCCGCTGGCCGCTCCCATCCACACGATATCATGATTCCCCCACTGCACGTCCACGGAATGATAAGCGCACAGCGTGTCCATAATAATATGGGGGCCCGGTCCTCTGTCATAGATATCTCCCACAATGTGAAGATGATCTATGACCAGACACTGGATCAGCTGACTCAGCGCAATGATAAACTGCGGTGCGCGCCCGATCCGGATAATGGTATGAATAATTTCATTATAATAGGCTTCCTTGTCATGGATCTCCTCTTTTTCCGTAATCAGCTCTTCGATGACATAGGAGAAGTCCTTCGGCAGCGCCTTGCGCACTTTGGACCGGGTATATTTGGAAGAGACACGTTTGATCATCTGCACAAGCCTGTGAAGGGAAATCTTATACCAGTCCTCCAGATTTTCCTCCTCCCGCTCCACAATCTCCAGCTTTTCCTCCGGATAATAGATCAGCGTTGCGAGACTTTTTTTATCTTTATTGCTGATGGTGTTGCCGAATTCCTCGTCGATTTTCTTGCGCACGGAACCGGAACCATTCTTCAGCACATGATTAAACTGCTCATATTCTCCGTGAATGTCTGTCAGGAAATGTTCCGTCCCCTTCGGCAGGTTCATAATCGACTGCAGGTTGATGATTTCCGTGGCCGCCGCCGCGCTGTTCCGATATTGCCTCGCCAGTACCCTTAATACCTTGCTGTCCTTCTCTTCCATGCCTTCCCCCTCAGACGGCCCCGTTGATCACGTCGCTCATATCATACCTTCCCGCAGGCTTTCCCGCCAGGAATTTCGCCGCCTGCACCGCGCCTTTGCCGAATACAGCTTTGGAATAGGCCGTGTGTGAAAAAGTGATGACTTCATCCGGTCCTGCAAAAATGACATCATGGTCTCCCACGATCGTACCTCCGCGGACCGCACTGATGCCGATTTCCTTCTCCGGACGTCTTTCTCTGCGTCCGCTTCTGTCATAAACATAATTGTATTCGTTCCCCAGCTCTCCGTTTATGGCATCCGCAAGTGCCAGCGCCGTCCCGCTGGGAGCATCCACCTTAAGACGGTGGTGCCTCTCCACAATCTCCATGTCAAAGCCTGCGGGAGCCAGTATGGCCGCCGCAGCTTTCAGCAGCTTCAGAAGCATGTTGATTCCCAGAGACATATTGGCCGATCTCAGCACTGCAATGGTCTGAGCCGCTCTTTCCGCCTTCCGCAGCTGTTCCTCGCTCAATCCCGTGGTACAAAGCACACAGGGCAGCTTTTTCTCCACACAATAATCCAGCATATCATCCACGGCAGACGCGGATGAGAAATCAATCAGGCAATCTGCCTCCACATCGCATTCCCGAATATTTTTATATACAGGATAGGCATTGTGGCCGTCATCATATATGTCCACTCCCGCCACCAGCCTGGCCTCTCTGTCTTCCGCCAGAAGATTGCCTATCACCTGTCCCATTTTCCCGTTACAACCATGCATTATAATTCTGATCATATTCTTCTCCTGACGCAGCCGCCGCGCAAACGGCCACATATGACACAAATGCCTCCGACGTCACAAATCCTATAAAATTCCATAGCCTTTCATGGCTTTCTCCAGGCGCTGCACATTTGCCGGCTCCATCTCTGTCAGAGGCCTTCTCAGTGTTCCCGTAACCATTCCCATCAGTTCCAGCGCCTTTTTCACAGGGATGGGATTTACCTCACAGAACAGAGCGTCACACAGCTCCACCGCCTCCAGCTGCATTCTGCGGCTGCCCTCCGCATCTCCGTCCAGGAATTTCTGACAGATCTCATGGGTCCGGGCGGGCGCTATATTGGCAAGTACCGATATCACGCCGATGCCTCCCACCGACATGATGGGCACTATCTCATGGTCATTGCCGGAATAAATATCCACACGTCCTTCCGCCAGCGCCGCAAGCCGGGTAATCTGTTTTATATCTCCGCTGGCCTCCTTGACTCCCACTATGTTCTCCACGTCTCTGCAAAGTCTGACTATGGTTTCCGGCTGTATGTTGCACCCGGTTCTGCCCGGAATGTTGTAGAGCAGTATCGGCAGCTTTACCGATTCCGCCACAGCCTTAAAATGTCCGTACAATCCGTTCTGAGTCGCCTTGTTATAATAAGGGCTCACCAGCAGCAGTCCGTCCGCTCCCGCCGCCTCAGCCTCCCTGGAAAGGTAGATGGCCGTATCCGTACAGTTTGACCCGGTTCCGGCAATGACCGGAATTCTCCCGGCCACTGTCTTAATGCAATACCGGATTACCTCCAGATGCTCCTCATGAGACAATGTGGATGCCTCGCCCGTGGTCCCGCAGACAATAATGGCATCCGTTCCATTCTCGATCTGGAATTCCAGCAGCCTGGCAAACCGCTCGTAATCCACTTCCCCGTTCTCATGCATTGGTGTAACAATGGCTACACCCGATCCCTTAAAAATTGACATCCCTTTTCCTCCATTTCCATAATGCGATATACTGTGAAAGTATCCTATTCCCTGATCCTCCGTCCGACAAAATATCGCCGGCACAAAAGCGCCGGCGACATAACTCCCACAAATACGTCCTGATAGCGCTCCATCCGCAAATCGAATGACAGTCATACGGTTCTTCGCCGCATGCCCAAGATTTGACTTACAGGACATCTCCTCTTTCGGCGTGTTCCCCTTTCCCTTCTCATCTCCTGCGCCTGCCGCATCAAAAAAAGTACTCCTGAAAAACGCAACCTCTATCTTCTCAACATTATTAACATGAATTCATCATAACATCATATACAGACGGTGTCAATGGCTTTATTCCCAAACCTTGAATTTCGCCGTTTCTATTTTGGAAACCTCGTCTGCCAGTACGCAGATATCGTCACAGAGCCAGGCTCCGGTCAGAATAATCCCCGTATCCTCCCGGCATTCCAGCATGGCTTTCAGTTCGTCCACCGGAACAATTCCCTTCTCCACAAGCCCCAGCACTTCATCCAGAATCAGCAGATCACATTCTCCGGTAGCCAGCACTTTCCTGGCAAAATTCATTCCATTCTTAATATTGATAATTTCCTCCTGTTTTCTGTCGTCGGAAAGTTTCTCAAAATTTTCATCGGATTTCTCAAAACAGAACATTTTGATTTCCGGCTCCATTCTGCGCAGAAAATCGGAATTGGCCGGTCCCTTTCCTTTCAGGAACTGGATAATGACCACATTTTTCCCCTCCATTGCCGTCTGCAGAGCTCTGCCCAGAGCCGCGGGAGATTTCCCATGTCCGTCCCCCGTATAAATACTTACAAAACCTTTTGCCATACCTCACCCCTCTCACATCCAAAGGATAGACATCCGTCATTTTCAGATGCGTCCCTCTTCCGGGCCCTTCTGAAAACACGACTGTAAGAAGCTACTTCTTTAGAATATCACATTTTCCAGAATTTGGCAAATCTATTTCCACGCCTCTCCTTCTTCCATCAGCTCCAGCTTGCTGACCGACACTTCAAATGCCACTCTCTTCTCCACATTTTCCTCGTCCAGCTTCTTCATGTACTCTCTGCTCTGTATTCTGCCCCACACCGCGCAGCGTTCTCCCACTCTGAAATTATTGGCATAGCGGGCGTTTCTCCCCCAACAGATGCAAGGTATGTAATCGGATTTGCCATAGGGGCGGTTCACTGCCAGCAACAGGTCCGCAATCTCTCTTCCCAGAGGTGTCTTCCTGTATATGGGCTCCTTGCAGATGTAACCATCCAGGAAAATCTGATTCGTCTTCGAGCTTTCTTCCATCTCCTCCACGAATTCGATCTCTCTGGCAAATACGGACAGGACAAGTCTGTTCTTGCGCTCCTCGTGCCGGTTATAAGAGCGGAACTGCCCGTTGATACAGATCAGCTCTCCCGTATAATCCGCACTTACGTCCAGGAGCCGTTCCGACACCATAATCGGTATGGTATCATAGCTCTCACTGAGACGCTTGCACTTCACATCCATCATATAAAAGCCCTCTCCGAATATCTCGTGGCTATAGCTGAAGCCGCTGATAATTTCCCCCATAATTGTTACCTGATTGTTTTCAATTACCTTATCTGTCATTTTCGTTCTCCCTTCTTCTCTTAAGACTTTTTCCGGTAATACCCCCTGCGGTTCCCCGTTATACGGTAGTATTCCTTTCAGGCTGGATATTACTATTTATACAATAAATATTACCATTTTAGTACAATTTTTCATCGCGCTCTTCGTCAATCTTTTCAATATCTGACCATTTTATCATTTTTTTCGATATGAAAAACCAGTGAACCGGAATTAAAAGCCCAATAAAACTTGCGTCTTCCGGAAAATGGTGTTATACTATAACAGTTTGAAATTTCGACAAAACATTTCATCGACAATAAAGGATAATCAGCGACAAACTACGACTTT
>JAAWLQ010000208.1 GCA_022797995.1 Lachnospiraceae bacterium | reverse complement strand
ATATTTCTATTTTATATTCTGGAAAATATCATAAGCATCATCATGATAAGCCATACTGTCATCGTTTTTCCATTGACCTTCGGCCTTCTCTTTTCAATGAAAAGTCTGGTCAATACCGCAATTAAAACATAGCCCCAGACAAAAAGCTCTATATTGATTACAAGCCAGTCCAGAGGAAACGGAAGCCATGATTTTCCCGCGATAAAGAGAACGGGAAGCCCTGCCAGGGCCAGAATCGTCCAGGCAATATATAGCTTTTTATATTTTACAATATCTTCCTTCTTATAATGGGACAAAATGAGAGCTGCCACAACAATGCCTGTCAAATCCCTGAATATTTCGCGTCCTCCCCCGTTCGGCGCACAGGTCATAGTTCTCTGGTCAATGATGCAGACAAAGCAAAAACACAGCACATACAGCATCCGCTTCCATGAATTAAAATTTATTGTCCTTTTTCCAATTCTCAGCTGCATTTTCAGCCTCCCTTTATATTCAACCCATTTCTGCCCCCTGTACACATATTAACCCACACGAGAAGAGTCAACAGAAATCATATTCTTTTCCCATTACTGCCTGCCATGCTGTACACGACGCCTGAAATCGGAAAAGGTATCTTCAGAACGGCAGCAGATTCAACCGTCCCAGAATCTGCAAGGCTATACTTGCCAGTGAGAAAATCATGGCCAGCACGGAAATGGTCAGAATGGCATTAAGCTTTCCCTTCAGGGAAGACACACCCGTTTTCACATCCGTCAGTCCCTCGCCCTGTCTGCTGCTTTCCTCCACCAGCACCGCCTGTACATTGCGATATACTTTCACGCATTCTTTATGCACATTCTCCTCCAGAGCCTCGAATTTCTCGGTCAGCTGTACCGATGACTGCGCCTCCAGCTGGCCACAGAGCTGATCCAGCTTCTCTTCCGGCTTTCTCAGCGCGGTCTCCAGCTGGGCGCTCAGTGACTTGTCCATATCGTCCAGCTGCTCTTTAAATTGTCCCAGCTGTGTCCTGAGCTCTTCCATATCCCGGAGCAGGGCCTGTCCGGTCTCATCCTTGTCTGTGCGCATCTCCGAAAGCTTCGTTGCACCTTCGTCAACAAGCTTCTGCATTTTAACCAGGCATTCGTTGTACTCCGCAGACCGGTTCTTCAGCCTGTTCAGCTCCTCTGTGTCCGCCGCGGTATTTGCCTTGATAATTTCCTGTGCTGTCAGCTTCTGGGACAGTTTGTCCGTGAATATATCCATTTGTTCTCCTCCCGGCATCGCCTTGTCTCTTATTCTTCTGTCGCAACTGCTACATCTCATCTGCAGAGCTCTAACGCTCCCGCTCCCGGATAATCGTCAGAATTTCTTCGTTCAGCTTCAGCATCCTGGCGTCCAGATCTGTCACCATTTTGGCACATTCCACAAGTTCGGTCCTGATATCTTCCGGCGCGTCGCCCTCGAATTTATAGTGAATCTTGTGCTCCAGGCTGGCCCAGAAATCCATTGCAACCGTTCTGATCTGAATCTCTACCTTGGCGTCCACCGTTTTATCTGACAGATATACCGGTACGGTGACAATCATATGATAGCTTTTGTAGCCGCTGGTCTTCGGAAACGTAATGTAGTCCTTCACCGCAATGACCCGAATGTCCCTCTGTTCACCGAGCATTTCAACAATCCGGTATATATCGGAAGTAAAAGAACATATGATCCGAATACCTGCAATATCATTCACATATTTGATCATATTCTCAATCGTGGATTCGCGGCCGTCTCTTTTCAGCTTCTTTACAATGCTTTCAGGTGTTTTGATCCGTGCCTTGATATGTTCTATGGGATTATACTGATGCACATGCTGAAATTCATCATTCAGTATCTCCATCCTGGTCTCAATCATTTTCAGCGCTGCACTGTATATAAGGATAGCCTCTTCCCAGGTATCAATTCCTTCTCCGTTGCCCTCTCTCAGTTCCATGACAGCTCCTTTGCCGTTTCTTTCTGTATTATCCGCGAGTTCCGGGCAGAGACCCGTAACCCCATAATACAGGGGTTACGGGTTCGCTTCGCTCGTCAAATCCCCGCATAATCATCTGCTCGTGCGAGCACAGCAGATGCTTATACGGGCACTTGACTCTGCCCTTTGCGCACATTATACCATGTGCACAGCCCGCACATGGTATTGATGGCCATTCGGCCGTCTCCTGCCTTGAATAAGGACATTATACCATGGATCTCCACAAAAATGTACATTGTTCGCAAAAAAATATGGATTTTATACTCCAAATCCAGTAGTATGTCAGTATACCACTGCACACCATACTTGTAAAGGAGGCAACATCTATGTTTCGCTTATGGGCGCGCACCTTCCAAAATAATCATCTGCTGCAGGACACCTGCATCGAAGATGACAGCTCCGACACCAGAACGCACAAAATTTTTCACGCGCTGGAAGAGGTATGCTATCAGTTTGACCTGGGAAAGCCTATCTGGCTGGATAAGACAATCGCTGACTTCAAACGTCACAGCAAGGCCCGCTTTACCCAGGACAATTTTATAGAAGGGATTGATTTTGATTATCTGGAAATTCAGATAATTGAAGAAGATTAGTATTGACATTTCTCCAATCCGGGTATACTATCATTATATCCATGATGTAGTTTTAAAAACTATGTGATAATTATTTTATATTCTTTTCATTGTTTTTATTACTTTTTCACGCAGTTTCGTTCGGTGCGTATAGTAGAACATCAGGATCAATGACAGTGACTCCTGTACATGGAACAGTCAATCCAGATTGTCAATGTACGGCGATAACCGGAATGGAGGTATCAATATGCAGATTACAATCAGAGAACCCGGAAGTGCTATTACCCATTTTATCGGTATGATGATGGCCCTTTTTGCGTCGGTGCCGCTGCTTGTCAAGGCGGGCATCTCTTCCGGGAAAGAAAATTTTACGGCAATGGCCATATTTATGGCAAGTATGATTCTGCTCTACGGAGCCAGTGCCACATATCATTCCGTGAATCTCACCGGAAAATATTTACGAATCTTCCGCAAGCTGGACCATATGATGATTTTTGTCCTCATCGCTGGCTCCTATACGCCTGTATGTCTGATTGTGCTGGGCGGGGACCTGGGTTACACTTTGTTGGCCCTTGTGTGGGGCATCGCGCTTGCGGGAATGCTGATCAAGGCCTTCTGGATCACCTGTCCCAAATGGTTTTCCTCGGTCATATATATTGCCATGGGCTGGGTCTGCGTGCTTGTATTCGGCAGACTGTTCGATACCCTTTCCACGGCGGCGTTCCTGTGGCTTCTGTCCGGAGGCATTATCTATACAATTGGCGGAATCGTCTATGCGCTGAAGCTTCCCCTGTTCAATTCCAGGCACAGGGAATTCGGCTCCCATGAAGTGTTCCACCTCTTCGTCATGGCCGGAAGTGTATGTCATTTTATCTTCATGTATTCTTATGTGGCATGACACTGCGGCATGGCAGTCTGTCTGATTGTATTCAATTTGACAGCCCTGTCCTGTGAACATTATCCACGGATAAAGAATGAAAAATCTGCAAAATATTGCCGTACACTCAGAGACGCATTGGCGTCTCCGGGCGTACGGCATTTCGAATCCCAGTGATTTTGCTGTCTCAATCATCATATCCGTTTGGATTGTTCTTCTGCCATCTCCAGGAGTCTTCGCACATCTCCCGGATTCCGTACTGTGCCTTCCAGCCCAGCTCTTCTCCGGCAAGGCCGGCGTCGGCATAGCAGGTTGCTATATCACCCGCACGTCTGGGCTTGATGACATAGGGAATCTTAACTCCTGTGGCTTCCTCAAAGTTCCTGACGATATCCAGCACGCTGTAGCCCACACCGGTTCCCAGGTTGTAAATCTTCAAGCCCGCCTTCTCTTCAATCTTCTTCAGCGCCTTCACATGACCTATTGCCAGGTCCACCACATGAATATAATCCCTTACTCCGGTTCCGTCGGGAGTGTCATAATCATTTCCGAATACGCCCAGCTGCGGCAGCTTTCCAACCGCCACCTGGGTGATATAAGGCATCAGATTGTTGGGAATTCCATTTGGATTCTCCCCTATGGTACCGCTCTTATGGGCTCCGATGGGGTTAAAGTAGCGCAACAGGATTACATTCCATTCCGTGTCAGCCTTCTGAATATCGGAAAGAATCTGCTCCAGCATGGATTTGGTCCAGCCGTAAGGATTGGTGCACTGTCCTTTGGGACATTCCTCCGTAATGGGAATCATCGCCGGATTTCCATAGACCGTGGCGCTGGAAGAGAAAATTATATTCTTTACCCCGTGCTTCCTCATCACATCCACCAGCGTCAATGTGCCTGCAATGTTGTTCTCATAGTATTCCCAGGGCTTCTGAACCGATTCTCCCACTGCCTTCAGCCCTGCAAAGTGAATGACTGCCTCCACTTCTTCTTTGGTAAAGATTTCATCCAGCGCGCTTCTGTCCAGAATATCGGCTTTGTAAAAAGGAACTTTCTTCCCGGTAATTGCTTCCACCCGCTGTAATGATTTCTCGCTGGAATTACACAAATTGTCAACTACTACCACATCGTAGCCTGCCTGCTGCAGCTCTACCACTGTATGGCTGCCGATAAATCCGGCGCCGCCTGTGACCAGAATCTTCATCCCTACCTCTTTTCCGCACGCTGTCCGGAACTTCCTTTCATGTCGCGCTTATTATGATATGTTTTCTTTACAATTTCAGGATACCGGATTCTTCTGAATTCTTCAATACTTATATGTTACAGAAAGCTGTCGAAATGTTAACTTCCTCCCCGCTGTGCACATAGCAAAGCTTCTCTCCCATCACTTCCTTTAATATCTGAAAAGGAAGCTCTCCCGTGCAGTGCCCGGTGTAAAATCTGGTGTTCCGCTTCCGCAGCTCCCGGCCGGTCTCTCTGATCAGTTCCATGTCCTCCGGCCTGTATTCCTGCTTTCTGCTCATATGAAATCCGCTGATTACCACATCCGGATCCTCTCCATATATTTCCGTATATCTGTCCAGAATATTCAGAATACCATTGTGGGCACAGCCTGATATCAGCACCCTTCGATTGTCCTCCTCCAACACCAGGTACTGCTCGTGAAGGAATTCATCCTGTTCCAATCTTCCATTCCTTTTTACCATCAGCTCCCGATTGCCGGAAGGCCACAGCCGCCTTCCGGTCACGTGGCCAAAGAGAAAAATTCCTTCGTCAATCTCCCGGTCTCCGTCCACCCATTCCACCTGGGGCAGCTGCCTTATCCTCCGGTCCATGCCGATGTATTTTTCCATTGCCGCATTTTTATGATAGTATTCTTCTCCCGCCAGAGACTGTATCCATATCCTTGCCGACGGGTTAAGCCCGACAAAAGCCAGCACACCGCCTGCGTGGTCATAATGCCCGTGGCTGATGACCACGGTATCTACCTTCTTCAGATCAACGCCCAGCTTTTCCGCATTGGTGATAAATGCATCGGAAGCGCCTGTATCTACCAGGATAATGTGATTTCCCGTCTCCACATAAAAGCTGAGACCATGCTCGCACAGACACCCATCCGCGCCATGGGTATTTTCCATCAGATTGATAATTCTCATTTTATTTCCTCCGCACCGGCCTCACATACTTCCAGAATCTCTTCGGGTCATGATAAAGATACATAATCCGGCCGGGAGAATAATCCAAGCAATAATCGGTTTCCGTATAATCGAATTCAGCCATGGCCTTCTCAATCATTTCCTCCACGGTTCCGTTTTCCTGCTCATAGTCAAAGGGACCATGCTCAAACACAATGTATTCGGCCTCCGGCACATCCATCAGAATCATCTGCGGCGGCACTTCTCCGCTGTAGTCCGCCGGAAGCCGTACCCCGTAGCATTCCGCCAGAGGGTATCCCCAGCTGCAGACCCTGCCTTTTGGGTCGCTTAAATATGCCATAATCTGGCCGCTGCCGCTGTTGGATTCGGTGCCTCCCTCATCGTCCAGCTTTCCCTTGATACTGTCCAGCAGACCGCAGATTGTCTCGCAGTCCTGTCCCGGAATCCGGCTCTGCTTCTCCCAGAAATCCCAGTACCCCACACTTTCATAATTCCTGATATGCAGGAATTTGTGGGCGGGAATTGTCACACAATACGTCTTAACACCTTCTGTCGATTTCACCATGCCAATCTCTCCTAATCCAAAAAAGTAGCGGTCGAAGGGGGTAAGCTTTGTGCGAAGGACAACAGGCACCGGTTTCTTCCGGTATTCCCCGGGCGCAATTCCGTATGCCGCCCGAAATGCACGGGTGAAGGCTTCATGGGACGAGAATCCGTAATCAACTGCGATATCCAGGAAATTCCTGTCGCTGTCCCGCACCTCTTTCAGCGCAAAGGCAAGCTTTCGATACCGCAGATAATCTCTGAGCGTCATGCCGGAGATTTCCCGGAATTTCCTTGTGACATAGAATTCCGAATACCCCATTCTCCGGGCGAGACATTCCAGTGTCAGCGCCTCGTCATTACGGTTCATGATGCATCTGTCGATCTCGTCAACCATAATCTGAATCTGTTCATGCCATTCGTACATCTGCTTTCCCCCGTTTCGATCACCCTGAAAACAGTATAATGCCGGTGAAACCGGACCGCTTGATTTCGTTTGCGGTTTCTCCTGGCCTGAAGGTTGCCCGGAGTGACAGGACAGGGTACCACTCCCTTTTTCGCGCCGTACACCTTAATGCTGTATCTCCGCTTTCTGCTTCGCCGCCATCCTGGCAAGCACAGGTCCCATACATTTCTCAAGCACGGGAATCAGTTCATGGTCAAAGTTCTCCCGCACCCTGCTCTCCTTGCCGATGACCAGAGTGTACTCTGTCTCCGGAGTGGATGCGGGCCATTCCGGCACCTCCGGGTTCTGTGGATTGCCGGTCCGGGCAAAGGCCATGACGGAATCGAAGATCAGCTTCTCCACCCGCTCCGTGACGCCTTCCTCCTGGGTGTAAGGAGCAAGCTCCGTATTGTGGAAGAAATAGGGGATATCCGCAC
>JAAWLQ010000207.1 GCA_022797995.1 Lachnospiraceae bacterium | reverse complement strand
GTATGCATCGGAGCCATGCCGCAGACTGCTTCCGGAAGCATTTTGCGGATGACAGGATGGGCATGCCTGTAATGGATCATGAATTTGAAGAATTCGAACAGCTCCCTGTTTTTTTCCAGCAGATTCCAGTCCAGCCATGAAATTTCATTGTCCTGACAATAGGCATTATTATTGCCGAACTGAGAATTACCGAATTCGTCTCCGGCCAGGAACATGGGGGTTCCCCGGCTGCACATCAATACTGCACAGGCATTGCGTATCATGCGGAAGCGCAGAGAGAGAACTTCAGGATTGTCTGTGTCGCCTTCCACACCACAGTTCCAGCTGCGGTTATCATCGGAACCATCCGTATTGTTCCATCCGTTTTCCTCATTGTGTTTTTCATTATAAGAGTACAAATCATACAGCGTAAAACCGTCATGGCAGGTGAGAAAATTAACGCAGGAATTATAACCTGCATAATTATTCGTGTTGTCGGAATAGAATCCGCCATAAAGGTCGCCGGAACCGGAAATGCTCCATGCGGCTTCCCAGGAGTGCCAGAAATCACCTTTTAGAAAAGCCCTGAGAGAATCACGGTAACGGCCGTTCCATTCGGCCCAGCGTTTGCTGGCCGGGAACTTACCCACCTGATATAATCCTCCTGCGTCCCAGGCTTCCGCGATCAGCTTCACATTGCGGAGCACAGGATCCATGGCCAGAAGCTCCAGAAGAGGCGGATTGTTCAGCGGAGAACCATCCTCATGTCTTCCCAGAATGCTGGCAAGGTCAAAGCGGAAGCCGTCAATTCTGTAGTTAACTGTCCAATAGCGCAGACATTCCAGAATCATCTGTCGAACGGCGGGGTGGTTGCAGTTTAAGGTATTGCCGCAGCCGCTGAAATTATAATAATTTCCGCTGGGCGTCAGCATATAATAAACCTTGTTGTCAAAGCCCTTGAAGCAGAAGGTCGGTCCCTTTTCGTTGCCTTCCGCAGTGTGATTGAACACCACATCCAGAATGACTTCGATACCGTTGTCATGCAGCGCTTTGATGAGAACCTTCAGCTCGGTTCCTTCCTGATTGTATTCATCTCCGGCGATATAGCCCGTATTGGGCGCAAAAAAGCTTACCGTATTGTATCCCCAATAGTCCAGAAGCTTTTTCCCATTTACTTCCCGGGCATTCATGGTCTCATCGAATTCGAAAATGGGCATCAGCTCCACGGCATTGATTCCCAGCTCCTTCAGATAGGGAATCTTCTCCATCAGACCTGCAAAGGTTCCCCCATGCGTCACGCCGGAAGAGGGATGACAGGTAAAGCCCCTCACATGCAGTTCATAGATGATCAGATCGCTCATAGTACGGGAGGACTGGGGCATATCCCCCCAGTCAAAGGAATCCCGGATGACGCGGGCATGATAGCTTCCGTGCGTCTGACTTCCCCACCTCCTCTGACCGGCTACCGAACGGGCATATGGATCCAGAAGAATGGCATTTCGGTTAAAGATAAGTCCGTTTTCCGGCTCATAGGGACCGTCTACCTGGTAGGCATATTCAAATTCTTCAATGTCCAGTCCGAATACAATCATGGAATAGACATCTCCGATTTTATAAGCTTCGGGAAAGGGAAGTCTGGCGTAAGGTGTAATGGCATTCCTGTGAAAGAGAAGCAGCGTGCATGAAGTACCGTAGTGGGTGTGGACGGTAAAGTTTACGCCTACCGGGAGCATCATTGCTCCGTGAACATCAAATAGTCCGGGACGGACAGGAAAACCTTCAATCTCAGCCATCGGCGTAAGTGAAAGGTGAATTTCGGGAATATAAGTCTGAGTATATAGTTTCAAATTATGCCTCCTGTTGCTCTATGCATTTTGCGTATAACGGCATACATTGCCTTCTCACAACAATCCGGCAGGCGCCGGATTCCTGCTGCTTTTGCCTGAACATATTATCTTTACTGCATTACAGAATACTATATGGATATCAGAAAGGCAAGGGAAAATTGTCTGAGAGGTATGAAATTCAGATTTAAGTAAAATATAAGATTATTTTAATGCAAAATAACCATACTTTCTGGTAAAATCAGGATAGACATTTGCAGGCTGGGGAAAGGCAGGAATGGAATATGGGAACCGTACTGAATTATCTGGAAAAATATGGCAGATATACATTTGAAGAAATGCCGCTGACAGAGGTGGACAGTCTGGCGCTGTGCCAGCTTTCCTATCTGAAATTTGACGGAATGGTGGGGGAAAGCGGGGAACCGGTAATTCTGAAAAGCTTAAAGGATCATCCGGATTATGAGAAGCTGTTTGCGGACGTGCGTTATGAGAAGGTCAACAGAGCCCTGCTGGAGGAGATGATGAAAGGCAGGCGCTTTGGCGATATGAAGCTGAATTATTATGTCAATGTAATCGAGGAAAAATGGGAGACGCAGTTTTCGGCCATTACCTGTTTCCCGGATGAAGAGATTGTCTATGTGGCTTTCCGGGGAACAGACGAGACGATTGTGGGGTGGAAGGAAGACTTCAACATGGCATTTCTGTCACCGGTGCCGGGACAGGAGTACAGCGTCAGGTATCTGGAGGAGGTGGCCTCCAGGTTTCAGGGCCCCTTTTACGTGGGAGGTCATTCCAAAGGAGGAAATCTGGCAGTGTACAGCGCCATGAACGCGGCTCCCCATATTCAGGAGAGAATCATAAAGGTTTACAGCATGGACGGTCCGGGATTTCGGCCGGAGGTGCTGGAGAAATGTGGATATGACAGAATTTCGGAAAAGGTGGTAAAGATTCTGCCCAATTCTTCCCTGGTGGGCATGATCTTTGAGTCGGATATGCATTTCCAGGTGGTAAAAAGCAATACATTTGGTCTGTTGCAGCATGACCCCTATACATGGCAGGTGACGGGAAATCATCTGGTGCGGGCAAACGACCTGTACGAGCGCAGGAGGGAAATGGACAATAATCTGAATGAATGGATCCTGTCCCTGGACGAACAGCAGCTCCGCACCTTTGTGGATACCATGTATCATGTCATTACGGCTTCCCAGGCGGATAATCTGATTGATTTTACCGCAGAGTGGAAACGCAGCATGAACGGCATTATCGGTGCGCTGAAGGAAGTGGACGAGGACACGGTGAAGATGCTCAGGGAGATGGTCAGATCCCTGTTTGAGATAGCGAGAGCCAACAGGAGGCGGCAGATTGCCTCCAAAACCGAGGCCACATGGAATCTGCTTACCCAGAAGCAGAAATCAGAGAAACAAAGTGAGCCAAAACCTTCTCCCTTTTGACGCCGGAGCGGATTTCATCAAGGCGTTCCGGATGCCATTGAACGCCGAGAATGGGAAGATCTTTATGGACAATGGCTTCCACGCAGTTGTCCTGTGGACAGCGTTGTACCACCACCAGGCCTTTGCCCAGCCGGCCAAGAGCCTGGTGGTGAGCGCTGTTCACTGTCATTTCCCGGCCGTACAGCTCATACAGCCAGGAGTTTGTGGCGTTTACGGCGCTGTGATATTGATCCTCTCCGTCATATTGATGGCGTCGGGCGGCGTCAGGCGGCAGATCCTGAAGGACAGAACCGCCCAGACCCACGTTTATGATCTGCATTCCCTTGCAGATTCCCAGGATTGGGATTCGCCTGCCCAATGCGCACTCGAAGGCGTGAAGCTGCAGGATATCCAGTTCGGTGTCAATATTCCGGGAGCCGTGGTTCTGTTCTCCGAAGAAGGCGGGGGTAATGTCGCCGCCGCCGGGGAGCAGCAGCGCATCACAGCGGCATAGCTCGCCTGTATCTGATGTGACCGTCGGTATGGCGGAGACGGATTGTATATAACGGACATAGTTTCGTGTGGCGGATTCTTTTCCCACAATGGCGATTCTCATTTTCTGGTCTCTTTCTGATTCGGCTGACCGGAGTCGGACAGCATCCATCCATTTCAGAACACTTATTTCATTATATGCCGGGAGAGCTATTGTATTTCTGCCGGTTTGAGATTATAATGAAGAAAGTTTTGGAGAAAGTTCCGGAAAGCGGGATAAAAGGAGTTCTATCAGATGAAAGCATGGGTTCTGACAGACATAGGAGATATAAGACTGGAAGCATGGGAAAAGCCTGTCCCGGGCCCGGGAGAAGTGCTGCTTCAGGTACGGGCCGCGGGTATCTGCGGCTCCGATATTCCCCGGATTTACCAGACGGGAGCACATGTACATCCGCTGGTTCCCGGTCATGAATTTTCCGGAATTGTTGTGGAAGCAGGAGAAGGGACAGATTCCGGATGGCTGGGAAAGCGTGTGGGGGTATTTCCGCTGATTCCCTGTGGAAGCTGCGAACCCTGCCTGCAAAGGCGTTACGAGATGTGCAGACATTATGATTATCTGGGCTCCCGCAGGGACGGCGGGTTTGCGGAGTATGTGAGGGTTCCGGTGGATAATCTGGCAGAGCTTCCGGGCAGTGTGTCCTTTGAAGAGGCGGCAATGCTGGAACCGATGGCGGTGGCGGTTCATGCCATGAGGCGGGTTATGCCCGGACCTTCGGATAGCATTGCAATCTGCGGAATGGGAACCATTGGACTTCTGCTTTTGATGTTTTTACTGGAGGCGGGAGATATGCAGGCTTCACCCAGGGGAAGAATCCTTGTGGTGGGAAATAAGGAATTCCAGAAGCGGGAGGTGCTGAAGCTGGGACTGCCGGAGGCGTGCTGGTGCGACAGCCGCAGGCAGAATGCGGATGCATGGCTGGAGGAGAGGACCGGGGGCCGCGGCGTGGATGTTTTTTTTGAGTGTGTGGGGAAAAAGGAGACCCTGACACAGGCTGTGGAACATACCGCCGCGGGCGGACGCATCTGCCTTGTGGGAAATCCTGCATTAGATATGCTGCTGGAAAGAGATGTATACTGGAAGATTCTCCGCAATCAGCTGACCGTCACCGGAACGTGGAATTCTTCGTTTACCCGGGAGAAGACGGATGACTGGCATTATGTTCTGGACCGGCTTGCCGGGAAGAAGATTGCCCCGGGCGGGCTCATCACCCACAGATTCCCGTTGGAGGAGCTGGAAAAGGGCTTTCACATGATGCGCGACAAGTCCGGAGATTATGTGAAAATAATGGGAATTTTATAAGATAGAATTTAGATAATAGAATCTGCTCTTTGATTCTATTATATAATCTGAAGGAGAGAACTGCCGGTCTGAGGATCGGATAAAAGCAAGTTATCATGTTAAAAAAGAAGTTAAAGATCAACGGGAAGATTGAAATCCGCAAAATGGCGCCTTTTTTGGCGTTGCTGCTTCCCAGTCTGATTATGTTCGTTTTGTTTATCATTCGAAGAATCTATCCCTTTGGAGACAGAAGCTTCCTGTTTTCCGACATGTATCATCAGTACATGCCTTTTTTCAGCGAATTGCTCCATAAAGTCAGGGGGGGAGAAAACCTGAATTTTTCCTTCAATGTGGGGATAGGTTCGAATTTTCTGGCGCTTTTTGTGTATTACCTGGCAAGTCCCTTTCACATTTTTGCTCTGCTGGTACCGGAAAAGCATCTCATGGAATTTATGAGTTATCTCATTGTGCTGAAAATCGGGCTGGCCGGATTGACGGCTTATATTTACCTGGAGAAACGTTCCGCGCTCGAGAATGTCCGGATGATGCAGACGGGCGGGAAGGTTCTCTGTTCGGAGGGAGACAGCTGCTTTGGAGCGCTTCTGTTTTCCTGTTTTTATGCGTTGTCAGGATTTATGGCGGCTTATAATTACAATATCATGTGGGTGGACTGCGTGGTGCTGCTGCCGCTGGTGGTGCTGGGACTGGAGCGGCTGATAAAGGAAGAACGCTGCGGACTGTATTGCGTGATGCTGGCGCTGGCCATTTTCACGAACTTCTACCTTTCCATTATGATCTGCATTTTTCTGGTACTGTATTTCCTCGTGCTTTTGGTGACAGAGAGAGGGAAGCTGCGAAGTATCGGAAATTTTGTGCTTTTTTCTCTGCTGGCGGGAGGAATGGCGGCGATACTGTTGATTCCGGAAGTGTGTGCCATTCTGCGGACGGATTTCGGAGATATGGATTTCCCGAAGAAGGTGGAATCTTATTTTTCCGTGCTGGATATGCTTGCGAGACACTGTATGTGCGTGACCACGGAGCGGGGACTGGATCACTGGCCCAATATTTACTGCGGAAGTGCGGTACTGATGCTGATTCCACTATATCTGATGAATAAAAGCATTTCTATTCGGGAAAAATTCTGCCGAATGGCGCTGGCAGGATTTATGCTGTTGGGCTTCAGTACGAATATTCTCGATTTTATCTGGCACGGCCTGAATTATCCGGATTCTCTGCCGGCCAGACAGTCTTTCATTTACATTTTTCTGGTGCTTGTGATGTGTTATGACGCATGGCTGCATGTGCGGAGAGCGGATGAACAGCAGATTGTGTATGGCTGTCTGGGGGCCTGTGTCTTTCTTCTGTTCTGTGAGAAGTTTGTGGACCACGAAGATTTTGAACTGGGTGTGAAAGTTCTGACTTTGGCGTTTGTGGGCTTATATGCCATACTGTTGTATCTGTATCGGACAAGAAACAGCCGCAGCGCACATCGGGCGCTGGCAATTGTGGCTCTGACGGCGGTGGTTGCGGAATGCAGTGTCAATACCTTCGCCACAAGTCTGGGAACGGTGAGCCGGAGCGCCTATCTGGGCCAGCAGGCGGATTACAGGGCCCTATATGAAATGACGAAGGAGAGGGAGAGCGGATTTTACCGTCTGGAAAAGTTTACCAGGAAGACCAAAAATGACGGGACGCTCACAGGCTATCCCACAGCAAGTGTGTTCTCCTCCACGCTGAATTCCTATGTGATGGATCTGTATAAAAAGCTGGGAATGCGTCACAGTAAGGTATATTATGGTTTTGACGGGGCGACGGCGCTGACTTCCGCCATGCTGAATGTAAAGTATATGTTCGGTGAGTCGGAGAAATACGAGAACAGCCTCTATACGCTGATTGACCAGAGCAGGGATATCAGCCTCTATCAATGTAATGCGTCGCTGCCTTTCGGGTATGTGGCGCCGGAGGGCTTTGACCTGCCGGAAGA
>JAAWLQ010000206.1 GCA_022797995.1 Lachnospiraceae bacterium | reverse complement strand
TCTTCCCGTCATGGAAATATTCCGCCACTTCGCTGGCCAACCAGTTTATCAATATCTATCATATTTTCTGTATGGGTCTGGGCATGGGGGCCTCGGTGATGGTATCCAGGTATTGGGGAATGCGGGAGACCGAGCCGGAAAAGTCGGCTCAGGCCCTGAAAAGGACCATCTGCATTATGGTGAGGCTGACGCTGGGACTGGCGCTTTTGTTTGCCATTGCCACTCTTGCAATACCCAATACGATCATGAGCATGTACACTACGGAAGAGGCGATTATTTCTCTGGGAGCCATTTATTTCAGATATTCCATTATCACTTATTTCTTCCTGGGATTGTCTCTCGTCTGTACCATCGTTCTGCGCAGCGTGGGTCAGGTGAGGATGCCGCTGTATGTGTCCATGGGAGCATTTTTTGTGAATATTGTGGCTAATTATGCCTTTATCTTCGGCAAGCTGGGCATGCCAAGGATGGGCATTGCAGGTGCTGCGCTGGGAACGTTGATTGCCAGAGTGTTTGAGGCAGGCATGATCTGCGGGTATCTGTTCTTCAAGGATAAGGCCATCGGTTTCCGCATAAAGCATCTGGGCATGAAGACAGGAGACCTGGTGGGAGAATATATAAAAATCAGCATTCCGGTTCTGATCAGCGACGGTATCCTTGCCATCGGCAACAACACAGTGGCCATGGTAGTGGGCCATCTGGGGGTGGCCTTTGTGGCGGCCAACGCCATTACCAGTGTCACCCAGCAGATGAGCAATGTGCTGACTCAGGGGGTGGCTCAGGCAGGCGCCATCGTCACAGGACAGACGCTGGGAGAAGGGGACAGGGAGAAGGCCCTGAGTCAGGGCTATGCCTTTATGGGTCTGGGCTTAAGCCTGGGGTTGTTTGCCGCGGCGGTGATCACCATTATCAGCGGACCCGTCATCAGCGCTTACAATGTGTCCGCGGAGACGGCGGGAGTGGCCGCGCAGCTGATGGAGGCCATTGGATTCATCATGATTTTCCAGTCCACCAACAGCATTATGACAAAGGGCGTGCTGAGAGGCGGCGGAGATACGAAGATGCTGATGCTGGCGGACAATATTTTCCTGTGGGTGCTGTCCATTCCGCTGGGACTTCTGGCAGGATTTGTGCTGGGTCTGCCCGCTTTCTGGATTTATACCTGCCTGAAGTTCGATCAGATAGCGAAGACAATCTGGTGTGTCTTCCGGCTGAGAGGCGGTAAGTGGATCAAGAAGATTTCAACAGGAAAAAATGGAGGAGCAACGGCGTGAGTTGTTGCTTTTTCCTCTGTTTACAGTGATAGATGCACAGAGAACCGCATTGCGAAAAGAGGATGACAAGATGAAAATAATACCTTTTGCATATGAATACGAATATATGCCGGTGGAAAAACGTTATGGGATACTTCCCGAGAGAAACGTCTGCTCTGTCAAGCCGGCGGCAGAACAGTCCGATTATTTTTACACCGGAAATGGGTCCCACCGTATGGACATTGCCGGAGAGCCTTACCGCGACAAAATTGTGGTGACCCAGGAGCTTCTGTATGAGCCCAAATGGGCAAAGACTCCTGATGTGCCGGATTTGCGGCCTTATATGGCGGATATTCGCAAATATGTCATGGAAGGCAGACCGGAGCTGGCTGACAAACTGATCGACCGGGCCCAGAGAGAAGCAGGTCATGAGAAGTATATGAATCTGGACGCAAAGATTGTCTATCCCATGGCAAGCCTGCATGTACATAAGGCCTTTCACCTTGAACTGACACAGCCGGTCAGAACCGGCACCCATAACTATCTGCGCTGGCTGGATCTGCTCACCGGAAAGGTGACGGCTCACTGGGAAAACGAATGCGGTACCTATGAGAGCGAATCCCTGGCTGTCTATGACGGGGATTTTACCGCCACCAGACTTACGGCACCAAAAGGAATGCTGGATGTGAAGATTGATTTCCACTATCCTGAAAAGCGGGACCGCTTCGGGAATCCTGCCATGGAGGGATCCACTAACGTTCTGGAAAAAAGTACGGAACTGTTCAAGCTGGCCTTTGCCTATAATCCTGAATATGGACAAAAGGGCTATGTATCTGTGATTCGCTTTGTGCGGCAGGGCGGCAGCTGCCAGGTTGTAGACGATGGAATCCAGGTGACGGGAGCGGACAGCCTTCTGATTCTCAGCAAGACCGTTCGGTTTGAGAAGGACTTCCAGTTTGTATGTGCGGATCAGGTGGTAGAATCCTTCCAGCAGGTTACACCGGATTTTGAGTCCTTCGTGGCGTCAAATGCGGAAAGGCTGGGCGGACGCATGCGGCTTTCCGGCCTGGACCTGGGCGACCCTGAAAGTGCCGGAGACTATGTTCTTTCAGGAGAGGAGCTGCTGAAACGCTGCCATAGTGCGAATGAACTGGCCCCCATGCTGATGAACAAGCTTTTTGATATGGGCCGTTTCTACCAGATTATCGATACAGGCAAGCTTCCGCCCATGTGGGGACAGCACAATATCAACACCAATCTCCAGGTCTGTGCCGGAAACAATACCGGACTGTTTGAAGAGATGGATACGTATTTCCGCTATTACGAGACAAAGTTCGATGATTTCCGCACCAACGCGAAGCGGCTCTTCGGAGCCAGGGGATTGCTTGCCAGCGTACACTGTGATTATGATTCCGGGCTGTACTATCATTTTTCCAGGACTTACCCCCATTACTGCTGGACCGGCTGTCTGGGCTGGATATACAATGAATTCTGGGGATATTATCTGTGTACGGATGATAAGGAGTTCCTGCGCACCAGGGTGGTGCCGGCGCTGAAGGAAATCGCTCTTTTCTTCGAGGATTATGCCTGCGACCGGGACGAAAGAGGAAAGGTGATCTTCTATCCTTCCTTCTCACCGGAGGATCCCACTCCGAACCCGGACTATATGACGGTTACCTGCAGGAGCATCAACCCTACCAGAATCAATTCCGTGATGGACATTGCCATCTGCCGGGAGGTGCTGACCAATCTGATAGATGCCTGCAATGTGCTGGGCATAGAGCAGGAGAACATCGCCCATTGGCAGGAGCAGCTGGAATCCCTTCCCGATTATGTGCTTGACGAGGAGGGCGGATTAAAGGAATGGGCCTGGCCTGCCATCGAGGAAAATTATAATCACCGCCATGTCTCTCATCACTATGATCTGTGGCCGGGCAGAGCGGTATTCCCCGATACGGAGCCTGAGATAGCGGAGGCCATCCGGATTTCCAACAGGAAACGGGGACAGCAGGATGATTCCGCTCATGGCATCATTCATCGCGCGTTGTGTGCCATACGACTGAAGGATATGGAGGAGCTGGAGCAGAATCTGTCACAGCTGATCTGCCACGGGTTTGTCCGCTGCAATCTGTCCACCGCTCATTTCCCCTACAGAGGACAGTTTCCTGACCTGCAGGGGGCCATGCCTGCAATTCTGCTGGAGATGTGCGTCTTCTCCCGTCCCGGGGGAGTGGAATTCCTTCCGGCGCTGCCGGATGATTACCGGACCGGAAAGATATATGGAATCTGGCTGTACACCTGGGCGAAGCTGAAGGAAATGGAATGGAACGAAGATGGCGTTACGGCGAAGCTGGTTTCCTTCCGGGAACAGAGTCTCACGCTGAGATGCCCTGAGAGAGCCACCGCTTTTGAGATTAACGGCAAGCCTATGACAATCGAAAACAATTCTGTCGTTTATGGCTTTGGCAAAGGGGAAGAGGTATCCATAACGATAAAATTACAGTAAATTCAAGGGTTTCGGAGAACTCTCCGGAATCCTTTTTGCGTGGGAAGTCACTTTATAGTGGCAATGCATCGGAGAAGTATCGGAGAAGCATCGGAGAAGCTGCAGAAACAGTCCGGAGGAGATTTAAATGATACACAGAGAAAGATTTTGGCGCTTTTGACAGTGGATGAAAAACTTTCCGCTGCAAAGCTGGCGGAACAGGTTGGAGTGTCCGGCAGAAATGTCGAAGTAAATATCAAAAAACTGAAGGAGCGCGGAATATTGATTCGTTGTGGTTCTCCTAAGAGCGGGCATTGGAAAATTATAGATAAGAAACCGTTGGATTGAGGTAAAGCGGAATCGAAGAGAGGTGGCATGGTTGAAAAGATGTGTGCAGGTGCTTGTGTCAGCGCTTTGTCTGGTGTTGGTAATGGGAGCAGGAAAGTGGTTCCTTTCAGGGTGGGCGGATAGTAACGGCGAGCAGGGAAATGTTCATAACGGCTTTTGGGGAAACGGGGACTCCTCGCTTCTGGAAGCTCGTCGGGAGGAATTTACACCAGGATTTTCGGAGGAAGCGGAGACGGCTTTTGAGGGAGCAGCCGGCGTGATGAAAGTATATAGAACGCTTGACAACCAGTGGTTTCTGGCGGAGAATATGATAGATTTCAGTCAGGTACTGACGGGAGAAACAATCTATGTGGTTCCCGGTTCTGTCAGAGGAATCGATGGCCCGAAAGAGGATGGAGCATATGCTGTCTATACATTGGACGAAAATGGCACGGCCTGGGGGATGGGAGCTTCCGTTTCCCAGGGTGATATGGTTCCCAGCCAGTTTCACGGACTGACATATGATATCATTGAAGAGGACCTGGCGGGAATTGACTATGAAGACTATATCATTACACAATCTGCCCGGTTATATACAGTGTTCGTCTGGGCCAGATGCGGGGAGGGGGAGGATGTGTTTGTGACTTATCCGGCCCGCCCGGAATTCCTGGGGTTGGAGAACAGAGGGCGGTATACCCTGGAGGAGTTACGGCGTATTTTGGCGGAGACGTATTACAATTCGGGAGAATAAGGGGGGAGAGGAAAAACAGTATTTTTTATATTACAGGAAAGCCCGTCGTCAGATGGATATGGAATCAGAACAATACCGAAGATACTTTTTTATCAATTTATAGATTTTGTATTTTATTGCCTGATGTACTGTGTGGATAACGGGTTAAGCCTTTGGATTACAATTTATCCTCCCCCGTTATATCCGCCGGAAAGGAAAGCGTAATATAAGTGCATTCATTCTGTCGGCTGTCAATACAGAAGGAAAAGGTTTCACCGTAAGTGAGATACAGCCGGTAAACAACGTTCTGCAGACCGATGGAATCATCGGGGATATTCTGGACATTGGACAGCTTTTCGCGCAGGGCTTCCAGTTCTTCGGGCGGGATGCCGACACCGTTGTCACTGACGGTGATGGAACAGAAGCCGTCCTGAACGGCAGTACTGATCGTAATGGAATTGCGGGTGTCCAGCTGCGGCGAGCATCCATGGAAAACGGCGTTCTCTATCAGCGGCTGGAGAATCAGCTTGGGAACGAGGATATCGGAAGCCGAGGCTTTCTTTTGTATTTGAAAATGCAGCTTTTCTTTATAGCGCTGATTCAGTATCTGCAGATAGATTTCCGTATAGTAATATTCCGTTTTCAGGGGCACCAGATTTGCCGAGTTCAGGGCGTACTGCAGTAGCCGGCTCAACGAAAGTGTCATCTCAGGAGCCTTGTGGTCGTAGCCAAGGGTTTCTAGCTCCATATTGCGGATGAGATTCAGGGTATTGAACAGGAAATGCGGGTTGATCTGGGACTGCAGAGCCACATAAGTCGCCTTGTGCTGCCGCTCCAGCTGCTTCTCCAGCTCATCGGAGAGCGATTGGTTGGCCTGGACGTAATTGATAAAATGCCGGATGATCTTCTTCGTTTCCGGTTCGGAAATTTTACTGGGAAGCTCTGTCAGGGGATTGTCCAGGAATTCCGAAATGGTACGTATAGGGTGGGTGATCAGGGCTGTCAGAAACAGGATGATGACCAGTGTCAGTACCAGCATCCAGGGCAGAAAAGTGGGCAGGGTAGCAAAGAAATCATAGGACTTTCCCAGATAGCTCTGGGGAGTCGTCACCGTGACATAGGACCAGGGATAATGCGCGGAATGCTCCTGCACATAAAGATAGGGAATCTCCCCATCCGCATAGGTGCTGTAAAAATCGGTGGAAGAGTCGAAAAGCCTTAACTGAGGGACGACAGAGACAGGCTCGGGCATGGCGTCCTGGTTATATCTGTAAAGCAGTTCTGCCTCATCGGAGACAATATATATTTTCTGGAGCGAATCACTGCGTGCACTGGCCAGGGCAGGTATTTTTGACAGATCGATATTCACAATCACCATGGATGTCTGGCCGGATTTGGACACGGGGAGATAGATGGTCATCAGGTAAGGATAGCGCTCATTTTTCTCCCGGGGGAAAAAAGTAATGGCGGTCGGTGTATCCTGAATGGCCAGGTAATTTTTGTCTTCCAGCATATCGACCGTCAAAGGGCGCTGGGAAAAGGAGGTGAAGAACTCCGTTCCAGCGGCGGGGCACAGATAAATGGAATCGATGGCGGAAAAGGCTTCCTTGTAGGACTGCAGTTGGTAATAAAGCTGCGTGTATATACTGGGGAAAAGACTGTCTGCCTTCTCATTAAACATATAGATCTGCGTCATGTCATTTCTCGATATCAGGGCTGCTACTCTGCTGAAGCTTCGGAAATTGGTGTCCAGGGTATCGGCGATACGTTCCGTCTGCAGTTCGCTGTATGAAATATACTCCGTCCTCAGCATTTTCTGAAAATTGGTGTAGGTGTATATCATAAAGCACAGAAAAAGCACCATGACAAATGTCAGAAGCAGGAAGAACCACTTCCGTATAAAGGGATTTTTGATCAGCTTTCTGACTCTTTTCATAGAAATTCTCCGTCATATCATTTTCAGGACATAGGTTCGGTATTCGGAGGGCGTGTAAGAGGTATAATGCCTGAAATTGATGTTGAATCTGTTTGGATTCGGATAGCCCACCTTCAGGGCGATTTCCGAGATTTTCTGGTTGGTTTTTAAAAATTCTACTGCCTTCTGCATCCGTATCTCAATCAAATAATCCTTGTATGTGATGCCGGTGACCTGTTTGAAACATCTGCTGAAATAGGCGCCAGACATATAGACGCTCTCAGCCACCATATCCCTGGTTAAATCCAACGCATAATTCTCTTTCATAAAGAGAACGGCATTTTCGATTCTGGCGCGGATGACGTCGTTGTCTTCGCTGGGGCCGGCACATTCCAGATTGTAAAGCTCATCGGCAGCCGCGGCCCTGAGTTCCAAAAGCTGACCGTCAAAAGCAGCCAGGCGCA
>JAAWLQ010000205.1 GCA_022797995.1 Lachnospiraceae bacterium | reverse complement strand
TGTGGAGAAGAAAAGCGGCGGGGAGGAGGATAAGAGCATCGCATATTCTACCAGTAATATTGTGCTGCGCATTGAAAGATGTAGAAATTATGCAGGGAAACTGAGAGCCAAAAATCATGTGGGTGGTATCTTCGGGGATCGGTACAGGCCGAAGAGTAAAGATAACACGGGCAATCAGAGCGATAATACCAGCGGTGAGAATACATTCCTGAAAGACTGCTATTCTGTCAAGCGAAACAGTACTGATAATTATTCTCAGATAGCGTACCCCATTGTTTCACTGCGCAGAAACAGTGCGGTGGACCCAGCAAACGACAATAACGCCAGTGCCGTTCTGAAGGATCATAATGTGGAGGAAAATTATTTCATTGATGAAGGAAATGGCAACAATACTGTCAGCAAGACAAATGTGGTGCTGAACAGGAATGATCCGAATGGGTGGAATTCCGTAACCTATAGTGATCCGGGCTCAACGCTCCTGAGAGCTGCCAGCAACCGCGTCTATATTATGCGGGTACAGGGAGGAGACTATTTTGTCGCAAGAATAGATAAGACAGGAGATAGGGTATCCGCCAATGACTGCTATATCAATGACGAGGACGAGATTATAAAACAGACCACTGATCGGTGGGGAAATGTAACAGGAAAAACGAAAGTAGGCAAAGTATTATTTTATTTTCCTGATAACTATGACTTCAGTAGAATCATAGCAAAGGACAGCCTTTTCGACGATTACGTCCGGACAGCCTACTATGCGGTGGAAGGCGGGCGCTACAATTACGACGGGAAGAGGCCTCAGGATGACTCGGAAAGTATGCCGGCACCGGAATCGGTTCTGGTTACATTTGAAAGAGAAAAAGGCAGGGGCAAGATAGACGTAACACCTGGAAAATGGCAGGATGGCACGACGAGTGACCCTTTCCGCTACCATGCGCAGCTTTATCAGGTTGACGGGAATGGGCAGGAAATAATACTATCCGACTTTTTCTTCTATACCGAGAACTATGAGTTTGACATTCCTGCGGAAGCGCAGGAGGGGAAAGCTTTACAGATAAGAGTCCGGTCCTGCAGCATGTTCGAGAATGTGAATTCGTCAGGTTATGTAGAGGGGAGGATACCGGTGGAGACCACTCTTCCTGCGCCGGAAATCCGCGTGGAACTGGTGCGTGACGGGGGCGGATATGCCTATCGCTATGAACTGGCAAACAAAGAGGCTTATGCGGGTATTACAGGAGAATGGTCTGTGTTCATAAAGGGCGTGGCAAGAGAAACAGAGCTGAAAGGGGGAGAAGCAACGGTGGTAGCTGCGGACGGCATCGCGATGCAGCAGCTCCTGGTTCAGGCCAGAAAATCGTCCCAGAGTACGATGGACAATCTGATTCCTTCTCCTCAGGTGGTAGTACCGGTGAATCTGCCCAAAGATACGCCGGAGATCTCGTTAGTGGGAGATGTGACAACCTCCTGCACGGTATCCGGAACCAGTCTCTCCGATTTAGGTATCACAGTGGAGATCAATGCTGCCAAGGTAGGAAATGTAACCACCCCTCCCATCTACCGGGCGGAACTGGTGGGCACATGGCACAAAGGCCAGACAGATGAGATACAAGATGTGGTATTTGTCGCTCAGGATATCCTGACGGCGGCCGGCGGTACGGCTTCCTCAACCTTTACAGGCCTGCCGGAAACCATCCGGGGCATAGAAGACCTGCATGTTCGGGTGTGGTATGCGGAGTCCGGCCAGGGGCCGGTGTTTACTTACCATACGCTTGCGGATGAAATCGGCGCGAATATCCGGAAGCTTGTGCGGGTGGAGACCACAGAGAACCCGGACGGCACGAAGACAGAGACACCTGTCTGGGAATATGGCTACAGCCTGATTCTGGATACGGCTCAGACTTCGGATGGGGCTTTTAACGATTACAGATGGGATTCCTATTCGACCTCTCAGGAGCCTCTTATCCGATGGCTGCCTGAGCCGGTACTGCCGAAACAGCAGGATGCGGAATACCTGCAGCCTGAATACGACAAGGCGAAGGAGCTGTGGTATACCTTCCAGTGGGATGAGAATCTGTGGGACGATCCGGATCTTAAGGACGTCAGGGAAGTAACATATGTGGTATCCTTAACCGGCACTGACCGGTCGGGGGGAAATGTCTCTATCGTGACCAACCGGGAGATTACAGCACAGAGAGACGCGGCGGGGAATGGAACGCCGCCCCGGCTTTCCGTGAACGCGGAGACCTGGAACTACAGTCAGGTGAAGCTTACGGTGACCAGAAAGGGAGACGGGGCCGCCGGAACCATAGGCCTGACGTCGGAGGAGACCTGCCGGATTGCCACCAGACTGGAACGTCCGGCACAGCCGACGGTGACCAATCCCGACCACAACAGGCTGATCTACAAGGTGGAGTGGCCACACATAAGCCCGGAGCAGGGCTGCGCTGCATACCAGATCTATCTGCTGGAATACGAAGCGGACGGAAGCACCCTGAAAGAAACGCCGAAGCCCATAGGCGAACCGGTACCGGTGAAAACAGAGAAAGAAAACTATACCGCAGATATTGATCTGGAAAAGTATGCGGGAAAACGAGTGGTAATCTATGTGGTGGCACAGACGGAAAGAGATGCGGCCGGCAACCCGCTGCCAGGTCCCTATGTGGACAGCGTGGACGGCGTGACTTACGACCTGCGTATCCCCAACCGCATCAGGAGGCCGAATGTGAGATGGAGCAACAGCTGGACGGATGCGGCCGGCAATCCTGTCACCGTGACACTGGAGGCCTTTAAACAGGGTGGATTGACAGCGACAGTGCTGCCGGATACAGATGAGGATATGCCTCCCGGCGGAAGCACCTACCTGTTGGGCGCCTATGTGTTTGATACTGAGGAGAATGCCGAAAATGCCAGGAAAGCGATGGCTGATTCCGGAGAAATGCCGAAGGAAGAGCCGGAGGGCCTGCTGGCAGTCTACCCGGCGGTGGAAAAGAACGGGGAAGTATCCCCTGTGTCCATGAATCCGGAAATGTGGCAGGGAAATGGCGGAGAGAAAAAGCAGTGCTACCGCCACACCCTGGAAGGACTGTCAGCGCAGTATGCGGGCAAATGGATTGTGCCGGTGGCAAGGATTTCCTCCGGAGGCGGACAGTTCAGCTCCAAATGGATTGTGGATCAGGTAAGCAGGCTGCCTTATGTGAAGCTGCCTGTGCCGGATGTGTCCGGAGATATCCGGATGGAGACTCGGGAAGTGACCACTTACTCCAATCCGGATCTGCCGGATGTCAATGTAAAAGAAAATTGGAATGTCTACCACACCATGTTCCAGTGGTCCGGTGTGGAACAGGCGAATTCCTGTTATGTGACGGTGACGCCTGCCACGGCGGGGGAGGCACCCACAGAGCTCCGTGTCCTGGAGTCGACAGAGACCGGAACCGGCGCAGTGCCAAGTGCCTGGATTATAGAGAACGGAAGCTGGACGGAGCTGACCCCGGTGACCGTGGAAAGCGGCAAGGCGCGATTTGAATTCGCATACGTCCTGAAGGTGGAGGGAACCTACAGGAAAGAAGGAATTCCCATTCACTATACCGCCGAACTGAAAGCGGCGCTGGAGGTAACATGGGATGAAAAGGGCGGATTCAGCTATACTTTGATTCTGCCGGATGCCGATCACATGGAGACGGAAAGCGGAGAGATCATCACCGGAGAGAACCTGCGGAAGACAGCTTCGGTAAGCGTCAGCGCCGATGTGCGGGAGAATGATCCTCTGGAGGGCGACGGAAGCGAGAGCTTCGTGGGATCCGATGGGGCAGAAGTGACGCTGGGGAACTAAGACGGAAGACATGCCAAAAATGACGACAAAGAGAATACCGGGAAACCAGAAAGTATGCCGAAAATTGCAGTAAAGAGTATGCCGGAAATGGTGTCAAAAGGAACACCGGGAGACCAGAAAGAACACCGGGAAATTACAGTAAAGAGTGTGTCGAAAATGACGGCAAAAAGGAACACCAGGAAGTGAGATGCAAGAAACACCTGGAAATGTGACAGGAGAAAGGAGGGCAATATGGCCGAAGAAGACAGAGCAGGCGGGAAGCCTGCGGAATCAGCCGGGAATCATTCCCGGGAAGGGGCCTCCCTTGTGATTGTAATCTGCGCCTCCGCGCTTCTGATGGCCTTTGCCCTCGCCATGGTGTACACCGGCGGTCTGCTGACGGCCCGGGCCAACAGACGCCTGGAGCAGGAGCGCTGCTATCAGCTGGCCCGCAGCTTCGCCGATGTGCTGGACGCAGAACTGACGGCCTATACGGAACCTAAATCAGCGCCTGATGACAGCTTTTATAAATATGTCTGCAATTTCCTGGACGGGAGCTATGGAGAGTACGATCCGGAGCATCCTGACGAAACCATTTTTCACTACACCGCAGGCAGCGGAGGAATGGACCAGGAGAAATACGGGAGTATCCGAGTGGTTCTCTACAAGGAAGGCAGTCAGGAAGAGGAGACGATTACCACAGGTGAGATAGATGGAACCGGTGAAGAAGTGGCGAAGCATAAAAATATGCGGTTTCAGAGGTATATTTTTACGGTGGAGGTCATTGCTTCCCTGGGGGACGAATCTTACAATTACCAGGTGGAATACAGACAATATGCCGGCTATGAGGTGGAGTACAGATATGAGGGAAATCGCGTTGTCCCGAATGAAGATGTCACAAAGTGGCATATGGGAAGTATCGGCGGTAATGATGTGACTATTGACTTGAACAAGAAGATTCAATACAAATTCCTGACCGACAGTGGGAGTATCACGGTCAGCGAGTTCAAAAAGGTCTATCAGCAGGCCGGAAGGGAGGGAGATGGGCCATGACAGAACGGAGAAAAAGGCTGCGTTCAGGGGAGTCCCTGGTGGAAGCCCTGGTGGGAATCTTCATTTTCCTGATGATCCTGGCAATCTTGCAGGGGGCTGTCTCCTTCTGTACCAATGCCCAGCGGGAAAGCGAGGAAATCCGGGAGAGAAATGCGCTTATCTGCCAGAACCTGCGGGAGACTGCGTACACTGTGGGCGGCGCCGGTGCCGAGGCCAATCTGGTATTTAAAGCAGTTGTCATAGACCCCGATACAGGGAAGCCAATCAGGGATCCCTCCACAGGGGAGCCGATTACCAGCGGAGCACTTTTTAATGTGAAGGCTGATCTGGGAACGAAGGACGTAAAGTATGAGGAAGAGGGGGAGCAGAAGAGCATCCTGTTCTATTTATTTGGAAGTCCCCGCCCCCCTGCGGACTCTGCCAATTCTTCGGAACCGAAAGAACCTTCGGAGCCTTCGGGCGGCGAAGAAACGAAGCCGGAGACTGGTGAGGAAGGACAGAATCCCGGGACAGGAGAAGAAGGTCCGGAGCCCGATACTGGTGCGGAAGGTCCGAATCCTGAGACAGGGGGTGAGAACCCTTGAGGAATGGAAAAAGATATAGGATACAGGGAAAAGCCGGAACGACCCTGGTGGAGATGGTGGTGGCAATGCTGCTGTTCTCCCTCATGGGCCTGATCATCATCGGGGCCCTCAGCCCGGCGGCGAAGCAGTTCGTCCGGATGCAGAAGCTGCAGTTCGCCCGGGTCATCCTGGACAATACCACTCAGGAGCTTCGCGCCATAACCCAGGACGCCACGGAATATGTGAAGATCTATGCAAACTGTGTAGATAATAAGGATATTATCGGAAAAGGAACCGACCCGAAGAACGGGGTGGATGAGGGACTGGCGCTGGAATTTGTCAACACCCAGGGATATGTGGTACTGCTTTCCACTCAGGGATGCGGGAAGACCACCATTATCCGGGGCGGAAAGAAGACAGGGCAGACCATAGAAGAACAGCCTGAGGGCAGACTGCTGACCCGATATTATGCGCCGCCCGGCGGAGAGAACAGACTTTACTACTATACGGATGTAAGTACGGACGCAGATTTGAATAAAGCAACGCCGGTAGCCCGGGCGGTGAGCAGCGTCTTTACGGAAGGATATTACATGGGGAATTACCTTAAAGTTACCTTCTCCTATCCAAAGGACGCAAGCGGCAATTATCCCGCACCTGGGGCGGCCGTGAACTACCTGGTGGCGGATGTGGCCCTTTACAGTGACGAAGACCTGACGGACCTGGTGGTGAAGGACCGGGTGATCCTGGACTTCCGGTATTCTGTGAAGCGCAGGGATGTCATCACAGCGAAACCGGCGCCGGATCCGCTGGAATCCAATTAAAGATTGTGAAAGACCATTGACGGCCGGGAGAGCTGTAAAGAGAAGAATATGGCTGAAGAATGGAATATAGATATGGTCTTCGGACTGTATTTATAGATAAATTGCCGCACTGACAGACAACAGGACAGAACAACTTCAGGGAACGTCATGGCGGCGCAGAGAAACTACAGGCAGTAAGGCCGGGCTTAAGAGGCGGGAGGAAAATCAGGAGCAGTGACCTCCCGCGGAGAGGCCACAGGTCTGCACCCACGGAACAATGCTTCCATGGAAAAAGATTCAAGAAGGAGAGAAGAAATGTTAGAAAAACTGAGAAAGAACAATAAAAAGGGATTTACCCTGGTAGAACTGATCGTGGTACTGGTCATCCTGGCCATTCTGGCAGCTTTGCTGATTCCGACCCTGACGGGATACATTGACAAGGCGAAGGAGAAACAGATCATTGCGGAGACCAGACAGATTGTTATGGCGGCGCAGACGTTGGTGGATGAGGAGTATGCGAAGAAAGGCGTTGACGATGCAACAGGCATTACGTTTGCGAATGCAACCGGGAATGTTGCATCAACAATTTATATGAATGATATTGCAACCCTGGCTGAAATTAAAACTTTAACTTGGGCAGCTAATGAGAGTGATGTGGATGCCGCGGACGAAGTATTTATTAAGCTTGCGGAGAAAGAGAGTAAAACTTTGCCTAAAATTGGGACAGTAGTTTACTATGCTCATGGGTTAAAATGTACCTATACAGAAAGTGATGGTTCATATGTGGTAACAAAGTAGAACTGTATATGCATCAAGAAAGTCAGTAATTTAAGTCTTTTATAGAATTAATTATCTGTAAATCGTAAGGCAAATTTTACAGGAAACCAAAGGAAAGTTAAGCAAATATGAAGAACACAAACCATTTTTTCCGATTTTCCAACTTCACAAAGAAAAAGATACTCACGTATTGCTTAACAATCCTGACCATTGTT
>JAAWLQ010000204.1 GCA_022797995.1 Lachnospiraceae bacterium | reverse complement strand
TGCAATTTTGCGAGACTTTCGGGCGCCAAAACGCATTTCCTTTGCGTTTTGTGTGCATCAGCGTAACAGTTCAGTGCCCTGTCTGAACTGTTACGACAAATTTTTTACATGGAAAAACACCCTGTCTCCAGAGTGTTTTAACCCCTCACTGTATAAGCTGTGTCCCATATATTTTATCTTCATTTTTTACTCTGAGGCTGACGGATGTGATGCTCTCAGCCATCTCATCTTCGATTTCAATTATCAGTACCACCCGGGAGCTGTCCCCGGCAGCCAGCGTTCCCTGATATGTCCCCATATCGTCAGGCATCAGCGAGGTAAGCGCCCTTCTGGTATACTCCTCATTTACCGTGATGGAATATACGACATTGGAAGAGAACAGATCGACCTCCTGTTCCTGTTCTGTGGTATTTGTCAGCGAAAAATGCAGTACCAGCAGCTTTTTGCCTTTGGACGCGTCCAGCGAAAATCCTACGGACATGCTGTCACTGTCGTTTGGATAACTGTCGCAGACAGTATGCTCCAGGAAGGCAACGTCTATCCCTTCCGCAAGTCCCATCGCGTCTCTCATACTGCCTGTAGTGCTTCCAGCCATCCCGGCTCCGGGAGAATTTACAACGGGAGTATCGTCCACCGGCCCCATACCCGAAGGCTCTTCCGTTTCCGGAATCGGCGGAACAATTTCAGGTATATCCTTTGTCTTAAGCTCCATCAGTCTGCTTTGATGATTGAGATCATATTTCATCAATGTAATCGCGACATATTCTCCCACTGCCTGTATTTGCTCGTCCGTCAGATCAGGAATCTGATTTTCTCCGCATCCTGTCAGCCCCATTGACAGCATTACCGCCGTCAGAAATACAGCCAATCTTTTTCCATGCTTCATTGATTAACCATGCCTTTCTCTCTACAAATGTACTTTTCTTTTTATCATACAACACATTTATCCTACAGACAAGCACAATATTCACAATATTTATCCGCATCGTTTTTATGGCAGCTCACTTTCAGCCACACGCCCTCTCCTCTGTACTCCTGTTCCAGCACCGTGGCATTGTCCATAAAATATGATACGATATTACCCTTATCATAGGGAAGAAGCATCTCCGTCTCCACCCGGTCCGTATAGACACATTCTTCTATCAGCTCTGTCAGCTCTTCCACTCCCAGTCCCTGAGAAGCCGCCATGTAAATCTGTCTGTCTCTTCTTCTGGGAATATCCTCCAGCGCACTTTTGTCTGCCTTATTGTAGACAATAACACGGGGGATTCCGCCCGCTCCCAGCTCCTCCAGTGTCTCATCCGTGACCTGCATCTGCTGTCTGTAATGTTCATCGGAAAAGTCCACCACATGAACCAGCAGATCCGCATACTTGATTTCCTCCAGGGTGGAGCGGAACGCTTTCACCAGGTCATGAGGCAGATGATTGATAAATCCAACCGTATCCACCAGGAAAAAAGGTCTGTTTTCCCCGTGCCTGCCTTCCCTGCGGATACATCTCACATTCGTGTCGAGCGTGGCAAACAGCATATCCTTTTCCAGGACAGTCTTGCTCCGGCTTTCACCATACCGATTCACAAGCTGGTTCATTATTGTTGATTTTCCCGCGTTCGTATATCCCACCAGCGCCACCTTTGGAATTCTGGACTGACTGCGCTTCTTACGCATGGTCTCCCGAGTCCGGGAGATATCCTCCAGCTCCTTTTTCAGCTCGCTGATACGATGTTCTATTTTTCTTCTGTCCAGCTCCAGTTTCGTCTCTCCGGCGCCCTTGCTGCTCATACTGCCTCCCGCGCCGCCCTGGCGGCTCAGGTTCTCGCGCATTCCCACAAGCCGGGGCAGGAAATACTGCAGCCTGGCAGTCTCCACCTGGAGCCTTGCCTCTCTGGTTCTGGCCCGCAGCGCAAAAATATCCAGAATCAGATTGGTTCTGTCCGAAACGGGAAGTTTCAGCTCCCTGCCCAGATTCCGCACCTGTGCCGGAGAAAGCGCATTGTCGAAAACGACCTCCGCCGCCTCGCACTGGGCCGCATATTCCCGTACCTCTTCCACCTTTCCGGTACCGATATAAAAGGATTGATTCACCTTCGCCATGTGCTGAACCATAATCCCCGTCACTTTTTTACCGGCAGCCTCCGCCAGGCTTTTCAATTCCTCCATGGAATGTTCAAATTCAGAGTTCTCGCCTGTGTCAAGTCCCACAAGCAGTACCCGCATCTCGTTATTTTCTTCCTCCGCCCTCATTTTCCATCCTTCCTGAAATGCAGACCGACTTTCTTCCGGGCAGTCTGCATTCACTCTATCCCTTTTCCAGTTCAAACCAGAACAGCACCCCGTTATTGTAATTCTCGACCCCATACCTCCTGTTCATGGAATCCATGATCGCCTTCACTATTGACAATCCCACACCGCTTCCGCCGTATTCCCGGGTACGCGCCTTGTCCACTTTATAGAATTTCTCCCAGAGGTGCGGCAGTGCTTCCTCCGGTATCGTCTCTCCCGTATTGAACACCCCAACGCGCACAATTTCTTCCTTCTGTTCCAGTGTGATCACAATAATCTTCTTCCCGCCGCAATGATTCACCGCATTGGTAAAATAATTTGTAAAGACCTCCTGAACCTTATCCGGATCCCCCCATACATAAACGGACGGGTACTCTTCCATACAGACATTTATCTCATTCTGCTTCGTCAGTATGGCCGCCGACTGTATATAATTCTTCACAAGTCCGGTGATATCAAACCTTTCCATGGCCACCACGTCATTGCCGAATTCCAGCTGATTTAATGTCAGAAGCTTCTGCACCATGCTGTTCATTTTCCTGGCCTCATCCATAATGACTTCGCAGTAGAAATTTCTGCTTTCCGGATCGTCGTTAACCCCTTCCGAAAGTCCCTCCGCATAGCCCTGAATCAACGCAATGGGTGTCTTCAACTCATGAGACACATTGGCGAGGAATTCCTTGCGCATCTCGTCAATCTGCTCCTTCTTCCGGATGTCCGTCTGTAGCTCGTTATTCGCCGTTTTCAGCTCGGAAATGGAATTCTCCAGCGACAGGGAGAGTTTGTTGATATTCTCTCCCAACAAATCTATCTCATTGTGAGCGGCTCCCTGGTATTTCGCTTCAAAATCAAGATGCACCATCTTCTCTGAGATACGGTTCAGCTCCAGAATCGGTTTCGTGATCTTCCTGGACACCAGCCATATGATAATACCGCCCGCCAGCGTGGCTGCCACACCGATATAAGCCAGAAAGTGATTGGCTACACTAACGCTTTCCCGTATGCTTTCTACCGGTGTGCGCATAATAAATGAAATGCCGGAACTCAGTCTGCCATACATTTCCAGATACTCGTTCTCTCCTGTCAGGACTCTCTGAATCTGATATTCCTCTCCCTCTCTGATAACCTTTATCACATCAGGGAATAAGCCAAAAAGATACGACATCAGTCGTCTCTCCAGCTCTGTTCCCCCGTTTGCGGAGGCATATTTTACATTGGAATAGACATCCATGACATAGATGGTAATATTATACACACCACAGACATCATTCAGCTCCTGTCGAAATTCTTCCGTACTGTAGGTGTCGCTGTTGGCCGCCTGCCGAATGGACTGATAAGCCTCGAAAATCACTTCCGTCTTGCTGCGAATATAGAATTGTTCCAGAAACATACTGTTCATGGACCAGCACAGAAAAATCGTACCTGCCATCAGGCCGATAAAAATCAGAGAAAATTGTCTTCTGATGGAATGCCTCATCCCTGCGCCTCCAGCTTATAGCCCATTCCCCATATGGTCTTGATCAGTTCGCCCTTTTTCCCCATTTTGCTGCGCAGCTTCTTCACGTGAGTATCTATCGTGCGGGCATCGCCGAAATAATCATAATTCCAGACATTATTCAGAATCTTCTCCCTTGACAGTGCGATTCCCCTGTTCTCCATAAAATAAGCCAGCAGCTCAAATTCCTTGTAGCTCAGCTCTATCGTCTCGCCGTCGATCACTACCTGATGGGCCGCCTTATCCAGCTGAATACCACCGCACTCCAGCACATCGTCTCCGGATACGCTTTTCTGTCCGGAACGGCGGAGTATGGCTTCTATCCTGGCTACGAGAATCTTGGGGCTGAAAGGCTTCGTGATATATTCGTCCACGCCCAGCCTGAATCCCTGAAGCTCGTCCTTCTCGTCTCCTCTGGCTGTCAGCATGATAATCGGGACCTGGGAGTAGGCGCGTATCTCTCTGCACACCTGCCATCCGTCCATTTTGGGCATCATTACATCCAGTGCAACCAGCGCAATATCCTTATGTGCGAAAAAAACATCCAGCGCTTCTTCCCCGTCCCCGGCCTCCAGCACCTCATAATCGCTTTTCACCAGGAAATCCCGCACCAGTTTACGCATTCTGCTCTCGTCATCCACCACCAGTATCTTCCGTCTGTCCATTCTTCCATGTCCCTTCCTTTTCCGCACAGCCGCCCGGTCCAGTTCATTACGCTATTCCGCAGAGGCAAATATATCATATCATTTTTGGCCGCCCGGTCTCTGATAATTCAATTATTTTGCTCACAGATGAAGTATACTGTAAAAATATGTCATTTCTGTGAAAAATCCTCCCTGTATTCAGTTTATTTTTAATTCCAGCTCCTTTTCGCGGATTGCCTCCTCCCGCTGAGTCAGCTCCTGCTCCCAGGAGGCATATTTGCTGGTCAGCGCTCTCTCGTAATTGACGACATTGGGATTCTCGCTGACAAAGGAAATGAAAAACATGCCCACAATGGCCGCCGCCAGCAGCACGTTCAGCACAAGTGAAAGTACAAAACGCTCTTTCTCCTTATCTCTGTCCCTCTTCCTGGAAGGTGTCACCCTTTCCCTGGCGGGATTTACTTCATCCCGGACGCTTCCGTCGAAAGTCAGATACAGCGGAATGTCAATGACGCTCTCAGGCGCAATCTCCGGCTGAGAGAGAAGATAATCATGCAGCTTCTCCAGATACTTCCAGCCTATGGGTGTCCTGAAAAGGCGCTCTCGAATGGTCTGCTCATAAATATAGCGTATGCTCTCCGGAGAGGAATAATCTATACGCGCTTCCAGGTATTCTATTTTCTTCAGTTCCGCCCTGGCAAGCTGCGCATCCTTCTCCGTATAGAAAAGATACCCGCCCACGGACAGCGGTGATGTGTCTGCATTCATTTTGGGTCCTCCATGCTTCTGTCAAAAAGTGCCTTCGGCACCGTTCTGATTCCATGTCCATCTGACGACGGACTTTCCTGCAATGTAAAAAAGAAAAGAATGCTAAAATGCCGCATTCTCAAAATTTAATACGTATACATAAAAAGTGGAGTAGAGGGGAGTCTGAACCCAACGGGTTCGACTCTTCCCATTACTTTGCGAGTGGAGTAGACGGGAGTCGAACCCGTGTCCAAAAGCCCATTCCCTGTCCTTCTACTATCATAGTCCGTTATTTTGGCGGGTCTTACTCCCGCCTGTTCCCTCCCGGGACAGACAACGAACAATCTGCCCTGTTCGGTAGCTTCATTATACGCCCGCGCGGGCAAAGCTTAGCGCGCGTCGTTTCTCACATAGTCGATGCCCGGATTCCGGAGTGTGAGTGCCCCGGAGCGGACAAGCCGCCTGAGGCGGCGTCACCGGCAGTTATTACGCTGCCAGCGCGTACTGATAATTATCTTCAGCGTTTAGTTTAATTTTGCGATTAACGTGTCGCAACGGATAGCTTCTCCAGCTGCAAGACCCCTGTCGAAACCTTTACTACCCCTGATATTTTATTTTTCAAAGTGCGGCAGTCGGTATAACAAACCCGCCTGTGTATTCAGTATATTCGTTTTTACTCCCGCTGTCAACAAGAGGAACCATAAAAGATTTCTAAATCCCTTCAACACGGAAAGGTTTTCAAAGATTTTTCACCTTGAACTCCCGCTCCGTCTCTCTCCTCTGGTCCTTCCTGGCAATATCCTGGCGTTTGTCGTACAGCTTTTTGCCCCGGGCAAGTCCGATCTCCGTCTTGACTCTGCCGTTTTTAAAGTAAACCTGCAGAGGTACCAGCGTGTAGCCTTTTTCCGCCACCTTACCTGCAAGCTTGTTGATTTCATATTTGTGCATCAGCAGTTTTTTCACACGCAGAGGGTCCTTATTGAAGATATTTCCCTTCTCGTAAGGGCTGACATGCATGCCATAGATGTAGACCTCTCCGTTTTCTATCCGGATAAAGGATTCCTTAATGCTGCATTTTCCCATGCGCATGGATTTCACCTCCGTGCCGTGCAGCGCAATTCCGGCTTCATAGGTCTCATCTATAAAATAATCATGATATGCCTTTTTGTTATTGGCTATTAACTTCTGCGATTCTTTCGAATTGGACTGTGCCATTTTTCCTCACCTCTTATTCCAGTTCCGCATCTGCCGGATTTTACTCTGTTTCCAGTTCCGCATCCGCCGAATCCTTACTCCGCGATATCGAAATCCACAGTGCGGTTGAAGCGGTCGGCGGCCCGAACGGATACCCTTACCGGCATGCCCAGCTTATAGCTTCTGCCTGTGGCCTCCCCCACCATCTCACATTTGCTCTCATTATAGTAGAAATAATCTCCGGGCAGTCTGGAGACATGGACCAGGCCCTCCACGGTATTGGGCAGCTCCACATAAATTCCCCAGGCCGTGATACCGGACACAACGCCCTCGTAAATCTCACCCAGACGCTCCTCCATATATTCCGCCTTCTTGAGCTTGTCCGTCTCCCGCTCCGCCTCGTCGGCCCGGCGCTCTGTCTCGGAGGAATGCTTCGCCACTTCCGGCAGAAGCTCCCTGTAATGAGCGATTCTCTCCTCATCAAGCCTGCCCCGCAGCTGCTCCTTTATGATTCTGTGAATCTGCAAATCCGGATATCTGCGAATGGGCGAAGTGAAATGACAGTAATACGGGCAGGCCAGCCCGAAATGTCCCGTGCACTCCACACTGTACTTTGCCTGCCGCATACTGCGCAGTGCCAGTCTGCTGATCATGGGTTCTTCCGGCGTCCCTGCGATTTTGGCCAGAAGCTTTTGAATTTCCTTCGGATGCACTTCCTCATTCGAGGTCTTCTGCCCGGTCCTGCCCACTGTTTTCATATAATAGCCAAAATTGTTGATAAAAGCGGACAGCTTCCGGATGCGCTCCCCGTCGGGCACATCGTGGACACGATACACAAAGGGCAGTTCCATCCAGTAGAAATGCTGGGCCAC
>JAAWLQ010000203.1 GCA_022797995.1 Lachnospiraceae bacterium | reverse complement strand
CAACGCCAGACAAAGCATCAATCCGGCGGACGTCATCGCAATCTTTCTGTTCTTTAAATATCTCATGTATCTTCCCTCTGTAATGTTGCTGTTCACTCCGTTCCAGCAACCGTGAACTGTCAGTTGAATTGTTACGAATTTGTTACATCTGTTACAAATTATACAAGCACTCTGCCGTTCTGTCAACAGAAAGTATAGAAATCATGAAATATTTCTTATGGATTCGTAATAGTTTGGGTGGACATCAAGCTGTTACACAGCCTTCTCAGTCCTCGGCCGTCTCAGCCTCGATGATGGCAAAGGCAATGTTGGTGGCATGGTCCGCCACACGCTCCAGCCCCGAAGTGAGGTCGGAGAACATCATGCCGGCCTCCGGCGTACATTCTCCCTGAGCCAGCCGGCGCACATGAGCCCTCTGCATCTCTTTTTCCTTTGCATCAACCTTGTTCTCCAGGTCGATGACCTCCTGCATATGGCTCTCATCACTTCTGGCAAACATGTCGATGGAGTAGCGCATCAGCGTGTTCACCATATCCAGGATTTCCCCCAGTTCCTTCTGCGCCTCGCCGCTCAGAGCAATGTTCTGTTCTTTGCGCATTTTCGCCGCATCCGCCACATTCTCCGCATGATCGCCGATTCGTTCAATATCATTCGCCACATGGAACAGAGCGCCCAGGCTCTTCAGGTCCTCTATGGGAAGGGTTGTCTGGTTGATCTTGACCAGATAATCCGTGATGGCATGGCTCAGGAAATCAATATTTTCCTCTACCTCATAGACTTCCGCTATATCTTCCTCATCCAGCGTAATCAGCGCGTTGAAAGCCCTGTTCAGATTCTCGCTTGCCAGGGAAGCCATGCGGTCCAGCTCCTTGATGACCTCCACCACGGCGGTGGCGGGATTGAACACCACCTTGTCGCCGATATATTTCAGCTGATGGCTTTCCCGGTAACTCACCTTTCTGTCCTCTCCCGGCACACAGAGGCAGGACAGCTTTACTATCCATCCGGAGAAGGGGAACAGCACCACCACCTGGAAAATTTTGATCATGGTATGGGCATTGGCCACAAAGCGGCCCTTATCCGAGGACACTGTCCAGATCAGACGCGTCACCTGCTCCTCCGCTACAAACAGAATCAGATAGAGGAGAACCGTTCCGATCACATTAAACCAGAAGTGAATCAGCGCCGCCCTCTTCGCATCCTTTTTTCCGGCCATAGAGGCCAGCAGCGCGGTGGTACAGGCGCCGATATTACAGCCCAGAATGATATACAGCGCCATGGAAAGCGCCAGCAGGTCCTGATTGGCCAGCAGAAGTACGATGCTCACTGTGACGGAGGAACTCTGGATAACCGTTGTCAGTACCAGTCCCACAAGCGTGGCCACCAGGGGCGTCTTTAAGGACCCCAGAAGGCCCACGATTTCCGGCACTTCCCGCATGCCTGCCATGGAGGCGGACATGGTGCTGAGCCCCAGGAAAAGCACGCCGAATCCGATAATGATGTCCGCAAATTTTTTAATCTTCTCCTTCCCGCAGAACATGGCGGTAAGCACTCCCACCAGCAAAATGACGGGTGCGTATGCGGAGAGGTTAAAGGATACCAGCTGTGAAGTGACTGTGGTACCGATGTTGGCACCGAATATAACGCCTGCGGCCTGATACAGATTCATCAGACCGGCATTGACAAAGCTGACCACCATCGCAGTACATGCCGATGAAGACTGTATTATGCCGGTAAAGACTATACCGACGATCATACCGCTGAAGCGGTTTGTGGTGAAGAATTCCAGAATACGGCGCAGTCTGGCGCCGGCGACCTTCTCTATGGAATCGCTCATCACACGCATGCCGAACAGAAAAAGCCCCAGCCCTCCTGCCATTGACAAAATTATACTTGCATTCATTCGTTTTTCCTATCTCTTTTTCTTTCGTCGCTGCTCACAAAGGTAAGGAACAGGCAATCATTCTCAAAGAGTCATTTCCGGTTCCCGATTCTTCAGTTCCTCCCGGCGGCAATGTCCTCCCGTATCTGTATCTTCAGCGCCTCCAGACTCTCAAAACGCCTCTCCGGCCTGTGAAATGTGTCCAGACTGACTTCGATGTACTCTCCGTATATATCCTCCTGGAAATCATACAGAAAAGATTCCACCCCCATCATTTTGTCCTCTGTAACCGTGGGCTTGTATCCCACATTGCTCACCGCCCGGTATGTCCTCTCCCCGATGCGGACCCTGGAAAAGTATACGCCGTTGGGCGGCAGGAGCTTATTGTCCGGCGGCAGAAGGTTTACTGTCGGAAATCCAAGTGTATGTCCCATATGCATCCCCCGGACCACTTTTCCCATCACCACATAGGGCATGCCGAGCAGCTGCTTTACTGTCTCCATATTTCCTTTTTCCACCTGCTCGCGCACCAGCGTGGAGCTCACTTCCTGTCCCTCCAGGCACACCTTGTCCACTGTCATGACTTCAAAGCCCAGCTCCGGCCCAAGTCTGTGCAGAAGCGCCGCGTCTCCCGCGCCCTTCGCCCCAAAGGAAAGGTCGCTTCCCGCCGCCAGGAACCGCACGTTCATCCGTTCCCCCAGAATCTCTTCGGCAAACTGCTCCGGCGGAGTGGCTGCCGTCTCCCTGTTCAGCGGAAATTCAATCAGAATATCCACTCCAAGCCTTTTAAATAAAAGACGCTTTTCCTCTCTGGTAGTCAGTTCCTTCCCGTCGCTCCTTCCGAAAAAAACGGCGGGAGAAGGATCAAAAGTAAAAACACAGGCCGCCAGCCCATTTTTCCTGCGGGACAGAATCTCCTCCAGAAGCCTCCTGTGGCCGATGTGTATCCCGTCAAATTTTCCCAGGGCTGCCGCCGTATCTCTTTCCAGATTAAATTGTGTCGTACCTGTAATGATTTCCAAAAAGGCTCACTCTTTCTCCAAAAACATTTTCACCGGTCTGTACCGTTTCCGCCCGGCCTCATAAGCATAAATTCCGCAGAACCGTTCGTCGGGTCCGTACATCCGCACCCACCTCTCCGGAGCATACAGCTCCTTCTCCGCCGTCTGCTCCGGCAGAATCGCGTTGCCGTTGTCCAGCAGTCCGCTGCAGTCCCTCCGGACATGCAGCACCGGACAGCTGGCGAAGACACCGTCCACGGGAAGCACCGCTTCCGCCAGCCGGCCCTCATCCTTCCACTGCTGAAGCTGCTCCAGGGTATGGGCATTTTCCAGCCGGAATTCCCCCACCGCTGTCCGCCGCAGGCTCCGCATGGTGCCGCCGCACCCCAGCTTCTCACCGATATCCGCGCAGAGGGTGCGAATGTAGGTACCCTTGGAGCAGACCGTCCGAAAACGAACCGCCGGCAGCCTGCACTCCAGTATCTCCAGCTCCCGTATCATGACGATACGCGGCCTGCGCTCCACCTCTTTTCCCGCCCTGGCCAGCTCATACAACTTCCTGCCGTTCACTTTCAGAGCGGAATACATGGGGGGAATCTGACTGTATTCTCCCCGAAAGGACAATATTGCCTCCCGGACCTTTTCCTCCGAAACCTCCGGTCTGTGCTCCGCCAGTATCCTTCCCGTGACATCCTGGGTGTCGGTCTCCACCCCGAGCAGAAGCTCCGCCACGTACTCCTTGTCCCTGTCCGCCAGCATATCGCAAACCTTTGTGGCGCTTCCCAGACAGACGGGAAGCACCCCTGTGGCCATTGGGTCAAGGGTTCCGGTGTGTCCCACCTTTTTCTGGCCGCAGATTCCGCGCATTTTGGCCACCACATCATGGGAAGTAAAGTCCGGCTCTTTATCAATTATCACAATTCCGTTTATCATGTTCCATTTTCCATTTCTTCAGCTGCTTCTCGATATGTAAGGAAAGGTTGTTCACACAGTCATGAAATGTCCCTGACATGGTACAGCCTGCCGCCCGCACATGTCCGCCGCCTCCGAAATAAGCCGCCACCTCCGCCGCGTTGACCTTCTCACTGGTGCGCAGGCTCACTTTATATTCCAGCACTCCTGTCTGATACATGAAAATCGCGCATTCTATCCCCTCGATATTGCGCAGCTGATTCACAATCCCATCCAGGTCCTTCGGCTCCGCATGATAGAAATCCATGGTCTTACGGTCAATGGCGCTGACAATGCAGGCGCCGTCCAGGAAACGAATGCTCTCCATCAGCGTTCTGCCCATAATCTGAGCCTGCACATAAGTCTTCTGATAAAATGTCTCCTGTATCAGTCCGGCAAAATCAAAGCCATAGCCCATGAGCTTCGCGGCCTTCTCCATTGCTGCCGGAGTGGTATTCGAATACTGAAATACTCCCGTATCATGAATCATTCCCACATAGATGGCCATGGCAAGATCTTTATCCAGCCTGTCCGTATCCATCAGATCGTAAATCAGCTCACAGGTTGAGCCGGCTTCCGGACTGATATAATTGATCTGGCCGCTGCCAGAATTACTGATATGATGATCTATATTGATCGTTTTCTCCGCCGTCTGAAAATAGGGCAGAGCTCCTCCCAGTCTGTCGGCAGCACAGTCCAGCACAAAGAACACGTCAAAAGGAGCCTCTTCGGGAAAATCGGAATTGATTTCCCCAAAACCCTTAATCCCCCTGAAAATGTCCGCCGGCTTTTCCAGATATACCTGTACGTAGGCCTGTGGAAGGCACTTTTTCAGATACTGCCACAATCCAAGGCAGGCGCCCACACAGTCGCCGTCCGGCCGCACATGGCCGCTGATTCCTATTTTTCCGGCTGCTTTACATTCTTCCAACAGATTTAATTTCATTGATATCCTCCCTGTTTCCTTCAGGAATGCGTATCCTCCTGCGCTTCGACATCTTCCCGATTCCGCGCATTTTCGTCATCCCCTGCAATCACTTCGTCGATTCGACGGGACATACTGACCCCGTACTCGATGGACTGATCCAAAATAAAGGTAATCTCCGGCGTATTCCGCAGATTGATTACCTTTGCAATTCTGTTCTTCAGAAATCCTTCGGCGCTCCTGAGCCCTTCCAGAGTGGCCTTTCTCGCCTCCTCGTCCCCCAGCACACTGATCCATGCCTTACAGCTCTTCAGATCCGGAGCCACCTCCACGGACACCACACTGGTCCAGGGACTGATCCGGGGATCCTTGATCTCTCCCCGGATTGTCTCCGCCAGCACACGCCTTACCTCCCCGTTTATACGGGTATTTTTTACACTGTTTTTTCTCATCTCTTATTCCTGCTATAATCAACTGCCGCATCCCGCCAGAATGGCCCTTCCATTTTGGCAGGCAGGTTCCTACCTTGGCACTTCTACCATTATATAAGCCTCCACCACGTCGAATTCCTGTATCTTATCAAATCCTTCAAATACAAGACCGCATTCGAAGCCTTCCTTCACTTCCTTCACATCATCCTTGAATCTCTTCAGAGAAGCGAGGCCACCCTCGTAAATCTGCTCTCCCTCACGGGTGATGCGGATCTTGCATCCTCTCTGGAAGATTCCGTCCGTGACATAGGAGCCGGCAATATTACCGATCTGAGACGCCTTGAAGATCTGTCTGATCTCCGCATGGCCGATGACCTTCTCCTCGAACACGGGATCCAGCATGCCCTTCATGGCTGCTTCCACATCCTCGATGGCCTGATAGATGACTCTGTAAAGTCTCACATCCACACCTTCCCGTTCTGCGGTAGTCTTCGCCGTTGCATCCGGCCGTACGTTGAAACCGATGATAATGGCATTGGATGCGCTGGCCAGGGTCACGTCTGATTCGTTGATGGCGCCCACACCGCCGTGAATACATTTGACCACAACCTCTTCGTTGGACAGCTTCACCAGAGACTGCTTCACCGCTTCCACGCTGCCCTGTACATCCGCTTTCACGATCAGGTTCAGCTCCTTCAGATTGCCTTCCTTAATCTGTGAGAACAGATCATCCAGAGACATTTTACTCCTGGTCTCCTCCAGCATCTTCTCCTTATTCTGGGCGAGATAGGTTTCCGCGTAGGATTTTGCCGTCTTGTCATTCTCATGAGCCAGAAATACCTCTCCTGCGCTGGGCACATCGGAAAGACCGAGGATTTCCACCGGCGTGGAAGGAGCCGCCTCCTTCACTCTCCTGCCCTTGTCGTCGATCATGGCTCTGACCTTACCGTGACATGCGCCCGCGGAGACGAAGTCTCCCACATGCAGCGTGCCCTTCTGTACCAGCACGGTGGCCACAGGTCCACGACCTTTGTCCAGCTCCGCCTCGATTACCAGGCCTCTTGCCTGCCTGTCGGGATTCGCCTTCAGCTCCATGATGTCTGCCGTCAGCAGAATGGTCTCCAGCAAATCGTCAATGCCTTCGCCGGTCTTCGCGGAAACGGGAACAAACTCCGTATTGCCGCCCCAGTCGGTGGCAACCAGCTCGTACTCTGTCAGCTCCTGCTTTACTCTCTCAATATTTGCAGAGGGCTTATCAATTTTATTCACCGCCACCACAATCTCAATGCCGGCGGCCTTCGCATGGCTGATGGCCTCCACGGTCTGAGGCATGACGCCGTCATCCGCCGCCACCACCAGAATGGCGATATCCGTGGAATTCGCGCCGCGCATACGCATGGCTGTGAACGCCTCGTGTCCGGGTGTGTCCAGGAATGTGATTTTCCTTCCGTTCACGTCTACAGTATACGCACCTATATGCTGTGTGATACCACCTGCTTCTCTGTCCGTGACATGTGTCTTCCTGATGGTATCCAGCAGAGAGGTCTTACCGTGGTCCACGTGGCCCATGACGCAGATGACCGGAGGTCTGTCCTTCATAGAGGATTCATCCTCATCGTCCTCCTTCAGCAGCTCCTCAATGACATCTACCTTCACTTCTCTCTCACAGAGAATATCATACTCCATGGCTATATTCTCTGCTTCTTCGTAAGATATTTCCTGATTTACCGTCACGATTTTGCCTTCCAGGAACAGCTTCTTCACTATGGCGGAAGGCTGCTGCTTCATCTTCTCCGCAAAATCCTTGATGGTAATCATTTCCGGCAGCGTGATCACCTTGATCACTTCTTCCGCCGCTTCTTCCTTCTTCTTCTCAGGCTTGATAAATCTGCCCGGCTTGTTCCTTAAGGCCTCGTCTTCCTCATAGATATGGTCTTTCCTGGAGCGCTTCCCTTTCTCCTGACTGTTTGCGCGCCTCTTATCCTCCTCGCGCTTCTTCTCCATATCCTTTGCCGGGGCAGCCTCCCCAGCGAAGCTCTTACCCTGCTTATTATCTCTGTATCCGG
>JAAWLQ010000202.1 GCA_022797995.1 Lachnospiraceae bacterium | reverse complement strand
TTCAGAACACTTTCAATAAATGCCCATGCCCCATCCTTTTGATTGGATTTGGTGGAAATGGCATATGCATTACTCGCTGACAGCGCATGTCCGCCGGTTCCGTCCATCGTGGGAAATCCCACGCATACCGCCTTGCCCTGGAATATTTCCTCATACAGCTGTATCTGATCAAAATCATACAGATAGGCCGTATCCAGAAGCACTTCCCCATTCTGGATTCTGGTAGGGGTGGACGGACCGTCCTGCCTCCAGTCTACTTCGTCCGGAAAACGATTTACGAACTCCAGCATTTTCTTGAATTCATCCGAATCAAAATGGCACTCTCCCGTGGACCAGTCAACAAAAGCATCTTCGTTGAACATCATCATGGCCTGCATGATCTCGCTTTTTGCCACTTTATCAAAAATCTCCGCATCCGGATGAGCCTCCGCCAGGGCGATCATCTCGTCCAGTGTCCACCCGCTTCCCTCACCTACCATATCGGCGCTTCCCATGATGGTCTGCATACTGAAATTGGAGGGAATACTCACCAGCGTATCATTGAATGTATAGACATTCAGGATATTTTCAATAAAATCCGCCCGGCTCAGCACGCTGCTCTTCTCCAGAAAGGGATTCAGATCCGCAAAGACACCTTTGGAGGCCAACTGCTCCGCATTCAGACCGGACAGGTCTACAATGTCGGGACAGTTGCTGGAAGTGATATCACTGTTCATCTTCGTCAGCGCATCCGCCCATGCATTTTCACCCGCGCTGTTGTAATCATAATACTGCTTTATGGAAATATGGTACTGGGAATTCGACTTATTGAACATCACCGCCTGTGACTGCAGATTGTACGCGCCGCTTATGGTACCCACAACGATAGTCTCCTTCTCCGGCACCTCCTCCGCCTTCTTCTTCGTCAACAGGGCAATTCCGTTGTCATTGTTCTCCCAGTCCTGAATGACCGCGATGATTCTTCCGTCCTCCAGCTGCCTGAAGCTCCGGACACTGTTGCCGTTGATATCGCTGTCCAGCCAGTCGAAGAGATATTCCGCCTGCTGCTTATCCAGACTATAGCCATAGACTTTCATACCGTCATGGGTCAGGAAGTCATATTCCGTTCCCACGGCTATCCCATTGCCATTGCCGGGCAGACCGGTATAGCTCTCTCCCAGCTTTTTCCCCTCAAAGTCAACCACTGTCAGAACATACTCGCTTGTACTCTCCGTGTAATTCCGGTAACTGATATACATCTTTCCATCTTTGCCGCAGACAACGCTGTCAATCCAGCTGTTACCCGAGTCCATGGATATCTTTCCCTGATTCTTCCCCTCCGCGTCCATCAGCCAGATATTCCCGTCACCCACCAGGTAGACACGGCCCTGCCCGTCTACAGTCATGCTGTTTATGTAAGAATCCGCCATCATATCCGTGATCTCCTGGGAAAACAGCCATTTCCCTTCCGGGTCAAACTTACACAGGAAGTTCTTCGACACACCGTCATCCGAATAGGAATAAACGATTGCATACAGACTGCCGTCCTCCATAAAGGAAGTGGTGCTGATGTTCATATTGACCGCACCTTCCGGCCAGACCACAGGAGTCTTCGTCACTGCCTTATCTGTCAGAGAATACTTGCAGATGCTCTGGGTGTTCAGCTGCGTCTCCTCATCCCAGTCCCAGGATATGGAATACAGATTGTCTCCCACCATCTGCATGTCATAGTAATCCATCCTTTCATCCTCGATGGTGACAAATTCCGGCACATAGGCCCATTCCTTTTTCACTTCATCCGTGGTATCCGACTTACCGCAGGCTGCCAGCGATATCATCATGGACGCCGCCAGCACCAATCCGCCGATTCTGCGGCAAATTCCAGACCTGTCTGATTTTAATTTCTTCATAATATAATACATCCCTTTCTTCGCCTGAATATTTCCGAATATAAAAATACTCAATATGGGACACTGTCCGTGCCACATATTGAGTATAACACACAATTTCAAAAATGCACCTTAAGATTTTATGAATTACAGCAAAAGTTCTCATTAAAAAGCGTGGGTCTGCATTATTTTATCCGAATATAGTATTTTCTGAGCTCCAGCTTCCTCTTATGATGGCGCATCATACTCGCCGTTCGATTGTAAAGCCAGAAGCCGTCCACCAGCAGGGAATTGATCTTTCCTATCTTCTGCTTCGTGGTCTTCTCATAGTATTCTCCCCCGCAGTCACAGGCCGCCCTGCCCCGATTCTTCACCAGGCTGATCAGGTCCGACTCACAGGTAATCCGCTCCGCGAACTCTGTGTATCCCAGCCCCACACAGTCCTCCTTGTGCGCGTCGCTGCCGCCGAAGACAGGCTTGTTGTAGCGCTCGGCAATCTCCAGCGTTCCCGCATTGCTCTCAGGGGTCTCACAGGCATTGAAGCCCTCCAGGAAATCAAATTTATCCATAACCGCCAGCTGATTGCGGTGCTTTCTGGTATTGGTGATGCTTAAGTACTTCTCTCCGCAGGGATGTGCCGGTCCCAGGATCCCTCCGTTCTTGTGGACAATCTCTATGAGAAACTGTACCGGCAGCCCGCGAAGCTCCAGAATTTTCAGCTTCACACCCTCCGGCATGATCACGAGAATATGTCCCGCGTCAATGGTGTCATATTCCACTCCCTTCAGCACCAGGAAATCCCGTTCCGGATCATATCCGCCGCCGTGGGCTTTCTTCCACACCCGATATCCTTTATAGGAATCATGATCGCTGACCAGCATCCCGTCGAACCCTTTCTCCTTCAGAATATCGGCAAATTCCTCAATGGGCACTTTTCCGTCCAGCGAGCCTTCTTTTGTATGGCAATGCATATCAAATTTCATTTGACAGTTCCTTTCTAATCAACACTTTTCAGAGATTCCGTCATGCTGATGTTCTCCAGCTTCCCGCCCATTGTGCGGTTTACAAGCCATGCGAATATAAGTGTCAGCAATGCGCTGTACAGAAAGCTTATGGGCTTCACATAAATGTGAAAGGCAATCAGATCCACCCGGATTTCATTCATCACAAATCTGTGCAGGAAATGGCCCAGCACCAGCCCGGCCGCCATTCCCAACACGGTAAGCAGGATATTCTCCCGGAACACATAACTCTCTGTCTCCCGCCTGTAAAAGCCCAGCACCTTGATTGTGGCAATCTCCCGGATTCTCTCCGTGATATTGATATTAGTCAGATTATACAGCACGATAAAGGCCAGACCCGCCGCACACAGAATGACCACCACCACAATGATATTCAGACTGGACATCATGGTACCGATCCGCTCCATGGTATCGCTGTTCACCGTAACCGTGGACACCTGCTTCCACTTCATCAGCTCCGCAGCCAGTTCATGAGAGGAAAGCTCGTCCGTCACAATCACATCGCTCCCTGCGGTCTCCGACAGATTCAGATACACCGTTTTGCGCTCCGGTTCCTCTCCTGTCAGCTGTCTCCAGGTGTCCTCCGTAATATGCACATAATTATAGATAAAATTCTCATAGATTCCGGAAACTCTGACATCAAAGCTTTGCATCTCCTCATCTCTCAGTGTTATCATGTCACCGATTATGATTTTATAATCTTCCGCCAGCTTATTGGAAATAACTGCTTCTCCGGATGCAGGATAGGCAATCCGATCTCCCGACGAAGTGTGCAGGTTCAGAAAAGGAGTCATCTCTTCCTCTGTCCCCGCCACCAGATAGATGGATTTTACGCCGTCGTCCGTCACTATATCCATATTTTTTTCCATGACAAAAGTATATTTATCGATTCCTCTTGCCATCAGTCCGTCAAGCTTCTCTCTCAGCGCGTCATCCGCGTCGTTCTTCAGCGCCACGCCGATGTCATAGGTCTGGACTTCCAGGAACTGCTTCGACGCCACGTCGGCAATGGAATCCTTAATGCCGAAACCTGTGACAAGAAGCGCCGTACAGCCGCTGATACCCAGCACCATCATAAAGAGTCTCTTCTTATAGCGGAAAATATTCCGCAGGGAGACCTTGTGCAGAAAGCTCAGCCGCTTCCACAGAAACGGAATATATTCCAGGAATACCCTTTTCCCCGCTTTCGGCGCCTTCGGCCGCATCAAAGCCGCCGCCACCTGATTCAGTTCCACCCGGCAGGAAAGCCAGGTGGTCCCGATGGAGCACAATAACGACACAGCCAGGGAAATCACTGCCAGCTTCCAGCTGAATATATAGAAAATCGGGTCCGCATTATACATAATGCCATAGCAGAACCATATCACTTTCGGGAATCCCCAGGTCCCCAGAAAGAATCCGAAGATACAGCCTGTCACAGCGGCCAGCCCGGAATAAATCATATATTTTGACATGATGGTGGCCTCCCCGTATCCCAGGGCTTTCAGCACGCCGATCTGGGTCCGCTGCTCCTCCACCATTCTGTTCATGGTCGTGATACATACCAATGCGGCCACCAGGAAGAAAAACACAGGGAAAATATTGGCGATTCCCTCCACGATATTGGAATCGTTTTCAAAGCAGACATATCCCACATTGGTATCCCTGCCCAGCACATAAGTCTCCGGCCTCTCCAGATCCGCAAGCTCTTCCTCGCCTTTGGCTATTTCTGCCTCAGCCTCCGCGATTTTTTCGTCAAATTCTTTCCGGGCATCCTCATATTCCTTCCTGCCGTCCGCATATTCCTGCTTCGCAGCCGCCAGGTCCTCCTCCTTTTCCCGCAGAAGCTTTTTCCCTTCTTCCAGCTCTTTTTTGCCATCCGCCAGGGCTTTTTCTCCTTCTGTCAGCTCCCGCCTGGCCTGGGCAAGCGCGCTCCGCCCCTCGGCGATCTCCCGTCTTCCTTCCACAATGGCCAGCTGTCCGTCCGCCAGCTGTTGTCTGGCCCCGGCAAGGGCCTGCCATCCGCTGTTCAGCTGAGCCTCCGATTCCGCTATCTTCTGCCATGCGGCTTCCAGCTCCTGTTCTCCTTCCTTCAGCTGCTCTTCCGTCGCCGCAAACTGCTCCTCGTACTCCCCGATGGTCTGCTGCCCTTTCTCAATCAACGCAATTCCCGCGTCATAGGCCTCCTGGGTAATGGCACCGCTTTCCAGATCGGTCTTCAGCTGCTCCTTCTGCTTCTCAAGCTCCGCCGATTCCTCCTGCAGCCGCTTTCTGCCCTCGGCCAGGGCCATCTTCGCCGCATCCACTGTTTCTTTCTTACTTCTCCACTGTGCCTTACCCTCCGCAAGCTCCCGCTCTCCGCTGCGAAGCGTCATCTCATTGTTGTCCACAAGGGTCCGGGCCTCCGCAAGCTCCGCTTCTTTCCCCGCGATAACGACCTCCCCGTCATCCAGCTCCACTTCCTTCTCCGAGATAGTGACCTTCGCCTTCCTGATTTCCTCCTCGTTTTCCCAGATCTCCAGCTCACCCTCCGCTATCTCCAGCTGTGCATCCGCCAGAGCCGTCTCTCCCTCGGCCAGCTGTTCTTCCGCCTCCGCAAGGGTCCGGGCCGCGTCTGCGAGCTCCGCTTCGCCCTGCGCTCTGTTCTCCTCCAGCTCCGCACGGCCGTCCTCCAGCTCCGTCTTCGCCGCATCTACGATATCCTGATACCGTTCCAGCGCCGCCTCTCCGGTCAGGTCCTCCCAGACAGAGGTTTTCTCCGCAATCAGATTGTCGTATTCCTCGCTGTATAAATCGTGATTCTGCTCAAATTTCACATAGATTTCCGTAAAATAATCCACGTCAAACCCTTCGGGCAGAAGATAGATAAATCCGTCCAGACGCCCCGTTCCCAGGGACGTATTGCCTCTCTCATACTGGAGATACAGGGGAGAGCGCACAATGCCCACAATGGTATACTCCCGTTGGGCAAAGTATTCCAGATCCTCTTTTGCATTGTCCTCCGAGAGGGTAATCTTCCCGCCGATGGAAGCTTTCCCCAGCAGATTGCTGTCCACCACACATTCGCTGCCACTCCGTGGCATTCTTCCCGCCATAACCTTCAGTCTGTTCACCTGTTCTGTCACACTGTGGGCCTTCACCGCCCCCTGACGGCCGTCTTCCAGTCTGTACAGTATATCAAAGGAGACAGCGCCTTCCACCGCCTCCACATCCAGCTCCGCATAGAGAGAATCCACCTGCTTCTGCTCAAATCCCAGCGTGGAAAGCAGGCGGAAATCATAGAAGGAATATCTGTGCAGGTAATCTTTCACCGTGGCAGTCATCCCTTCTCTGGTCACCTTCAGCCCGGCAAAAAAGCCCACTCCCAGCGCAATAATGGCAAATATTGCCATAAATCTGCCAAAGCTTGCCTTGATTTCTCTGAATGTAGACTTTCTGATTTCCCGCATATATCCGCTCCCGTCGTCTCCTCCTCAATATACAGCCAAAATGTTGCTGTTCACGACCTTCACACCTTACCACTCGATCTCGGAAATGTCCACAGGATTCTCGTTTCGCACCATGCTGACCACCGTACCGCTTTTTACCGTAATAATGCGGTCCGCCATGGCGGTGAGCGCCTGATTATGGGTAATGACAATCACTGTCTTCCCCATCTCCCTGCAGGTCCCCTGGAGGAGTCTGAGCACCGCTTTTCCCGTATTGTAATCCAGCGCTCCCGTAGGCTCGTCGCAGAGCAGAAGCTTCGGATTCTTGGCGAGGGCCCTGGCAATGGCCACACGCTGCTGCTCTCCGCCTGAAAGCTGGGCCGGGAAATTGTTGGTGCGGTCTTTCAGTCCCACCTGTTCCAGCACCATGGCCGCGTCCAGGGGTTCTGTGCAGATCTGAGCCGCCAGCTCCACATTTTCCCGGGCTGTCAGGTTCTGCACCAGATTGTAGAACTGAAATACAAACCCCACGTCAAAGCGCCGGTATGCGGTCAGCTGCTTTTTGTTGAAGGCGGATACTTCCTGGTCTTCCAGAAACACTCTGCCCGAAGTCAGGGTATCCATGCCGCCCAGGATATTCAGTATGGTGGTCTTGCCTGCGCCCGAGGCTCCCACAATGACACAGAACTCTCCCTTTTCAATCTCAAAGTTCACGTCGTGAAGCGCCGGGATTTCCAGCTCGCCTGTCTTATATACTTTTTTCACATTCTCAAAACACACAAAAGCACTCATAGGGGTCCGCCTCTGCTATTTTTATATCGCCGTTGTCAATCATGTTTTTTTATTATACCCATTTTCTTTTCTTTTTTCAATGTTTTAAATTTTTTGAGTTTCCCCATTTTTTCTGGTGGCCTTATCATGCCTAATCTAAAATAAAAAATGCAAAAACACTGAATCTTTGTTATAATTAAATCACCACAAAT
>JAAWLQ010000201.1 GCA_022797995.1 Lachnospiraceae bacterium | reverse complement strand
CTCTCCGGTCCGACCTCCGCCGGTAAATCCTTCGTTCCTACCTGTCTGACCTCCGCCGGATAGCACTCCGTCCTCTCCTGCCCCTTCTCCGCCGGGCGGTATCTCCCCGGCCTTCCCCTGTCTGCCGGTGGCGCATTCCTCCAGCCATGCCGCAAAGGCCCGGATATCCCGCAGATATTTCTTAATGGTATCCGGCGCGAATTCCTCCCGCACCATGTGTTCCTGGTAACTTTCCATTTTCTCTTCTGTAATCCTGTATGCCATTTTTCTCTTCTCCTTCCGGGCCCGCCAAACATCCGCGCCTTTTTATATGATTTATACTGCGCACCGGTTAAATTTGCAGTACAACCCGACTGCAGACCACCAATCAGCTACTTTCCCAGAGGCATCACTGTAAATCCTGGCGATCTACAGTATAAAATCATGCCGTATTCTTACAGGTTTTACAAGTAAAAAATGATATATGATGCAGCGCTACTCCCGTATCTTAAGCACCTGGGTCGGAAGGATCCTATTCACCCGGCACATCAGGAGTCCGTTGATTATCCCATACAAAACCAATACGCCTGAAAAGATACCCCCATACATCTGCCAGGAAAAGCTTAAGTTAATCCCACAGGCCACGTTCGACACCATGTAGGGAAACAGCAGGTCCATCACCGCCTTAGCCATAGGAATCCCCGCAAAAGCACTCACTGCCATCACGAAGAAATTCCCATTCAGGTAGAGCCTGCGGATTTCATTTTTCCGGTAACCGAATATCTTGAACAGAGAGACTGACTTCGCCGACCGGTCTATCATCACCTTCATCATCAGATACATCACCACTACAAAAATCAGGGCGGAAACCACCAGCAGCATAGTCACCATCCCTCTCATCTGTTCCACGAACACAGCCGCCCTCTTCTCCACCTCCTCCTTCGAAAGGGCAGCGTAAAGCCTGCCGTTATCGATGTCCAGGGCATGATTTGAAAATACGATATTGTAATGGTCCGCACTCTCTCCCATTAATTCCCGCATGCTGTCAATGTCCATAAAGGCGAAAAAGCCCGCGGAGCAGGTCGCGATTCCATCCACCCTGAAAGCATAGTACCGCTCCTTTTCCTCATCCAGGAGTGTCAGGATATCCCCCTCGCCAATTCCATATTTCTGCGCCATGGCCGAGGAAATCAGCACCCTGTCCTCCCCCTTTTCCACCGGCGCATCGAAGTAAGGATTCCCCTCGCGGATTCCCAGGAGTGTCACATCAAAGCGATAGCCCAGAACTTCCTTTTTCATAGTAACTCCGTAAGCTTCCTCGCCGCCTTCGGGTACTTCCTCCTCCGGATATTTATAGGTGTACATCCAGGCAAACCTGGTATCCCTGGCGTTTTCCGTCTTGACATGGGAGCAGAGGACATAGCAGTCCAGGGAAAGCATGACAATCAGCAGGGAAATGAACATCCCCCAAAATACTGTGACCGCCGTGCGCCTTTCCCGAAGGAGCTGCCGAGTCTGGAAAACCCGCACAAAGCCGCCGGTCAGCCGTATGGTTGTCACCCGGTCTTTTTTCTGTTCCACACGGATCAGGGCAAGCGGCGGTCGGTTCAGTTTTTTCCTTATTACAAAGTAATTGGTGAGGGCGGCGGCAAGAGGCGGCATGAACAGCCCGTACAGAAGCAGATACGGCTCATAGAGCACATCCACTTTCGGGATGGAGAAATACCCGTAAGGGTCATCGAGATATATGTTTACGCCGAAACTGCTGTAACCAAGACCCGTCCCGATTCCCCCGGCAAGGAAGGTGAGAAGCACCGGCAGAAGCAGATAGTGCCGCAGAAGTTCCTTCCTTTTTACCCCCATGGCATAGAGCGTACCGATGACGCCCGATTCCCGCTCGATGCTGTGTACTGTAAATACGGAGATGACATAGGCAAAAAGAATCAGGACAATCACGCCGGCAACCAGCCCCGCCGCCTTATCCACCAGCTTGTCATTTCCCGCCGAGCCAATCCGGGGATTGTCGTCCGCGGGGACAAATCGTGTCAGTTTAGAGACAGCCGCCGTGACATTTCCATCCGGGAATTTCGTTATATCATCCGCCGGAATTTCCAGCTCTTTCAGCTTTTCCTTCAGCTGTTTATCGCTCATCCGGCCGTTCAGCAGATAGGCATAGGTATATTCCTCCGCGGAAATACCTCCGTCCCCTTCCCGCAGCTGTTCATAATCCTCTTCTGTCACAAACCCAATCCCGAACCGGGCGCTGTCCACGGCGCTGTCGGAAAAGCTTCGAAGGGGGGATTCATAATCCGGGGATGTGCCAATTCCCGTGACTGTAAATTTCCTGTTCCCCACGGCAATCCTGTCACCCACAGTAATCCCATGTTCCTCGCAGAAACGCCTCTCCAGCAGAATCTCTCCTCCCACATTGGGAAGCCTTCCGGAATCAACCTGTACCAGATCGATCTTCTCCCTCCGGGAAAAGACACGGAGAATGGCGTTATCCGTGGAATCTGTGGGTTCTGCGGTATCTGTACCATCCGCGGACCCTGCGCCCTCTGGCAGCCCTCCTGTCTCCGGCAAAATGCTTTTGTCCGGCAGGGCATAGTCCAGATAGAAATGTTCCTCCAGGGTAATGCCCTCCTCTTCCAGCATGGATTTCGTCTTCTCTGTAAGAGGAGCGAACATGCCAAACTGTCCGTCCTCCACTCGGTTTGCTTTTGCTGTCTCAGCCGTTTGTACGATAACGGTATCCGCCGCGCCTACCAGCCCGATCACAATATACATGCCAAGGATGATCAGGAGCCCCAGCGCCAGATACCGGAATTTATTCTCTTTTAAATCGCGAAACATGCGTTTTCTCAATATTTTCTCCATCACAGATCCTCCAGCTGTGCGGCGGGCACCTTTTCTTCATTTCGATAATTCTTCCGCACCTGTCCGTCTTTCAGACAGACCACCTGGTCCACCATCTGTCTGATGGAATTGTTGTGGGTGACGATCAGCATAGTGGTGCCGTATTTCCGGTTTACTCTCTCAAGCAATTCCAGAATATCCCGTGAGGTATGGGAATCCAGTGCCCCGGTGGGTTCATCACAGAGCAGAAGCTTCGGATTCTTGATAAGCGCCCTGGCAATGGCGCAGCGCTGTTGCTGACCGCCGGAAAGCTGCTGTGGGAATTTATCCTGATGCCCGGCAAGGCCCAGAGTATCCAGAAGCTCCTCCAGGTCAAGGGGCCTGTCAGTAAGGTACCCGCACACCTGGATGTTCTCCTTTACCGTAAGGTTCGGCACAAGGTTATAGAACTGGAAAATGAATCCCAGATTCGCCCTGCGGTAATCGGACAGCTCCTCCGAAGACAGTCCGCAGATCTCCAGTCCATCCGCCGATATCGAACCATAATCCGTTTTATCCAACCCTCCGATACAGTGAAGCAGGGTAGACTTCCCTGAGCCGCTGGCCCCCTGTATGACACACATCTCGCTCTTTTCCACGGCCAGGTCTACGCCTTTTAGAACTTCCACATAGCTTCCCCCTTCCCCATAGCTCTTTTTCAGACCTTTTACTTCCAGATACATTTTGCTATCCTCCTATCTGTCTCTGTTCTCCGGGTATCCCGTTACGCACTTGCAGTGCTGCCTCCCGGCTGTCTGCTCCAGTCATCACATTTTCTCAAGTACTGCATAAATGCAAGCTGAAACCAATACATTAAACATTTACATAACAATGTTATGCTGCATATAAAAAGCGTTGGCATAACAATGTTATGTTATAGGTAAAATTATTGGCATAACATTGTTATGTTCCAACCTTATATTTGGAGCTGCCGCATTAAGCAATCACAGTACCAGATACAGTAATACCTCCTCCGCGAAATCCCATATCTCTAATTCCTAATGCGACAGCCCCCATTTTATATAACAGGTAAGTTCTTCACAAGAGAGCGACACCTTTTTACAGTTTCATCTGCTTCCCCCGATATCCGCCGGCCCCTTTGCCGTACTTCCCCTCAGGAAAAATCCGTTCCACCCGGATACAAGGTACACCACCACCTGTTCGATATGCGCCACCGCTCTCTCCACATCCGGCTCATGAATCAGCAGATGGACAAAGGCATTGATCTGCATATGGGACATCCAGTGAATCATGTACTCGTCCGGAGCCGGAACGCCGCAGGCTCTGGCCGCCTTCGCCGTGAGCCTCCGGTAATGCTCCTCTCCATAATCTGCAAACCGGTTTACCATGTCCTCATACTCGCTCCCCTGGCTCCTGGTTAAAAGGAGCAGAAACACATCATAATGCCGGTACAGAAAGCGGACAACTTCCCTGGCGGCATCGATATCCTGCCGGTCCATATCCAGGCTGACAACGCCAATTCCCCGCTCCATCTCCTCAGTGAAATGCCGGCGGATCAGGTCCAACAGTCCCTTAAGCGGCTCCTCCACAAGCTCCTTCAGCAGGTCTTCCTTGCCATCGAAAAAGAAATATAAGGCTCCGGTAGTCACCCCTGCGTTTTTGCAGATGGTCCGCAGAGAAGCCTTCATATAGCCCTTCTCCAGGAATTCCTTTTTTGCGCTTTCAAGAAGCCTTTCCCTTGTTGCTTTGTCCCCTGCCACCCCATCACCTTCTCTCGGCATAACGCTGTTATCTTGCTTATTATAGTATTCTGGGAAGCTTATGTCAAGACACTCCCGGTTTGGATATGCCGGTATAGATTGTACTGCCTCCCGCACTGTCACCTATTCCAGGTCTCTCAATGCAAACTCTGCCGTCCGTCAGATATCACCCGCGCTCATTCCTCCGAAAACCACCATACTCGAAGCTCGCCGCCCCGGTCCGTAACTGTAATGGCGCCAACCCGGTCCGTCCGCAGGATATCGGTTCCGGAGGCTTCCAGCCTCTCCAGCAATTCGGTATGGGGATGGCCATAGCGATTGTTCCTTCCGCAGGAAATCACGGTGAGAAGAGGATTCAGCCGGTCCAGAAGCTCCGCCGGCGTGGAATTCCGGGAGCCGTGATGGGCCGCCTTCAATACCGTAATATTTCCGATATCCTCTGCCTGAAGGGCTTTCAGGAATGCTTCCTCCCCTTTCTCTTCCACGTCTCCTGTCAAAAGCAACGTCCATCCCACAGAAGAGGCGTTTTTAAATTCCACCAGAACACATTCCGAGCCTGCGTTGACATCCCGAGAGGAAAAGCCCCTGTTGGGATGCAGGCAAAAGAAATCCGCACTTTTACAGCTCCAGCTGTCCCCGGCGGCCAGATATCCCACCGGAATTCCCTTTCCTCCGTCCGCGCCGGCGGCGGCCTGAGTCAGAGTGCCCAGCTGCTCTTCCCGCAGGCCTTCCTCTATGGCAGGCAGCACCAGCTGACGGATTGTGATATTGTTTTCCATTCCCATGTCCATCAGCTCCAGAGCGCCGTTTACATGGTCCGCGTCCGGGTGGGACAGGAATATGGCGTCAATGTCACGAATACCGCTGTATTTCAGATAGGGGAGCAGTACATATCTGCCCACATTGCTCCGGCTGCTGCTCCCGCAGTCGAAGAGGTAATTCTCTCCGGAACCGGTGTGTACCAGAATGCAGTCCCCCTGTCCCACATCCAGGAACACCACCCTGTTTCCGGAGGAAGGATGCCACGCAAAAAGCAATACCGCCATACTCAGAATCCCGGCGCTGGCCAGGCCGCCTGCATATTTTATAACTATGGTTGCCTTTCCTCTCTCCGGACTGTTATTTTTCTCTGTGGCTTTCCCTCTGACATCTGTTTTCAATCCGTCTCTTTCTCCTTTTCCTTTCTCTGCTTTTGTACCTGCGCAGACTGTCTTAAAAGTACCCGCCAGGTCCGTTTTTTCTTTTCCCTCTTTCAGCCGGGTCCTGAGCATCACCATCGCAGCCAGCAGCAGATAGTAAACTACAATCTGCCATACTTCGGGACATCCCGGATTCCAGGTATGGAAGGGCAGCCTGTCAAAGCAGCCGCACAGGAATTCATACATGCTCAGAATACTTTTATCCACCAGGCCCAGAATGCCCAGTCCAGGTATCACCATGGCAATCAGGCCCGCTATCATTAATGGTTTTACAAAAGGAATCACAAACAGATTCAGAAAGACGGAATAGATCGGAATTTCATAATAGAACCAGAGCTGGACCGGAAGTGTGGTCAATGTGATGGACAGGCTGGCGAAGGCGGACTGCCGCAGGCTCTTAGAAAGATTTCCTGCGGCATTCTCCAGGTTGGAATATGCTGTTCCCCATATTCCTTTTTCGGCCACGGACTTCGTCTTTCGTGCTTTCCGCCCCGTGTCCGGCGCCAGTGCCGGATCCACCGCCCCGATTCCCAGAACGGAGGTAAAGGAGAGCAGAAACCCGCTGTTGCGCAGATAATACGGATTCCCGATGACCATCACCGCTCCCATGACACCCAGAGCCGTCAGCATGTCATAGGTCCGTCCCGTCACCTCCGCCAGCATCTTAATCAGATACATCCCGATGGCACGGCAGGCGGACACACTGAAGCCGGTCATGCAGCCATAGAGCAAAAGCAGCACACTGCCTGCTGCCGCCGAGGCCCAGACCGGCAGTCCGGTCCTGCGAAGCAGCCGGTATACGCTCATTCCGATGATGGTGATGTGAAGGGAGGAAATGCTGAGAATATGTAAGATTCCGTTCCGCTTGTACAAATCCTTCAGCTCGCCGTCCAGATCTTTTTTATCCCCCAGAAGCAGGGCGCTCATCACCGCGGCTTCCTTTTCCGGGAAAATGTTGTAAAGCCTCTCCTTAAAATACTGCTTTATCCTGTACAGTCCTTCCCGCACCCGCCAGTATTCCCCGCTTACGGCCAGAATCTCCGCCTTCCGCAGCCTGCCTCCGATTCCCAGTGTCCTGTAATAAACGGCGGAATCAAATTCCCCCGGGTTCGTCGCTTTGGAGCATGGGACAAAGACGCCCCGAACCGCTATGGTACTCCCCAGCGGAATGTTTGGCATCTCCTGTGTTTCCAATATGAAATTTTCCTGACAGTGAATTTCCCGCCCCGAATGGGCGGATGAAAGCCCGAAGGCATTTGATTCCCATATCACTATGGATTTCAGATATATGGATGTGTCTTCCTTTTGATACACCTGCCCTGTGACAAGCAATATATCCCGGGATGCCATTTCTCCGGAACGGACATCCCCCGGCCTCACATTGTCCGCCCATCCGACTTTCAGCCGGACGGCGGCAATGATGACCAGAAACAGAGCAGCCGCAAACAGTGGTCGTCTCATATTATATTATCTCCTATTATAATCGCTGCGCGATGTCACTAAAGGGCAAAGTTCAAAGTCTTCT
>JAAWLQ010000200.1 GCA_022797995.1 Lachnospiraceae bacterium | reverse complement strand
GGGCGGATGTGATTCTGGCGGACAAAAATCTGGAGCTGGTAAGAATTATTTCTTAATTTTTACTATCCAGTGCCCTTTTCGATTTGTACCGACCCTTTCCAGCCGACCCTGCTCCTGCAGTTTTCGAATGTAATATTTTACCGTATTTAAATTCATATTCATCCTATCTGCAATCTGTCTCTGAGATAATGCAGGTTCCCGTTGGATTAAAGAGATCATTTCCTCCTCAATAGATTGGGTGGTATATTGGGTGGCGGACTGGGTGGTATATTGGGTGGCGGACTGGGTGGTATATCGAGTCTCATTTTGTACACCCTCAACTTCAAAGGAATAATGGTTGTCCAAAGGAACAATGATTCGAAAGATATCTCCTTCTATAAATTCCGGTTCTTTTCCTGAATAAAATTGGCTGTATTTAAATAAATTTCGAACACCCGATCCCAATTGATCTGCGTACCCAATGTTTCTGAAAAATGAAGCAATGATTGGATTTTTGGGGTTAGGTTCAAGGGTATCAGGAGTTATAACCGTATCCTTAGAAGCACGATTTGCATTCTCCACATACATTCGGTTTTTTTCTATGACAAATTTTGCCTGATAAGAGCTGGTATATTCTCTGTGGATCAAGGTGTTCGCAATGATCTCACGAGTAATGATATTTCTTAAATTTTTTCTTTGATCCCCCTCCAGGAAAAATTTATCCGATAAATGCTTTCGACCAAAATCCATAAGCTGTTCATAACTCTCAATCAGATTAGTCTGAATGATTTCTCTGTCGTCATAACGATCCACATTAACCTGACGAAGCAGAGCATCAGTTACATATGCCGGTACCACATCTAAAATGACATCATCTTTTCCCAGAAGCATAACTGCCGCCAAGTTATAACCCTGGGTACCGGTAACACGGTCAGTACCGAACAGGCGGGAGCTTTTTAAAAGTTCTTCATCTGACATCCCTGTCCATGGATGTCCCTGTCCGTTACTGTTGTTTGCAGCCATAATGCGAAGTTTCGGCAATAAATCCAGACGTAAATCTTCCATTTTGACATAAGGATATATCTTTCTCTCTGTAAAAATATCCTGTTTTCGGATATACATTTGTGCAATCTGGGAGGTTGAAGTAATCTTTACATCTGCATCATTCACTCTGTCATAGATAACTTTTTTATAACTGTGTACCTCTGCACTGGGAGGAATATAGACATGAATAATTGTTTTTCCTTTGTAGGCTAATATTTTTGGAGACAAATAAACTGTCGGAGAAAATAATACAGGATTACTGATGCAGCTGATAAAATTTTTTACCATATCAGGAGCAGACTTTACCGGTACACCAGATACGGTACCATCATCGGATATACCCAGGAAAAGATCACCGCCAAAACGATTGAGAAATGAGCATACAGTTTCATATACATCACTTTCGATGCCATTTCCGCAGCGCTTGAATTCTACTGCAATCGTTTCTCCTATCTTAAGTATAGAAGGAAGTGTTTTATAATCCATATATTTCCTGCCCTTCCGTGTTTTCCTTTTCTTTTAAGATAATATATTTATTAGCACATTGCAATGAAATTATAGAAAATTAATATAGATAACTTATTGACTTTGCTGATTGTTTTTTTAAAATTATTGTGCTAAAATACAAAATTAAGTGCATATGGACATTACAGGTGCCGGAGAGCGTTTTGTCTGATACGTTTGGTCCGGTGAAAAGGGAAGCAGGTGAGAGACCTGCACGATCTCGTCGCTGTGAGAGAGGAGTTTTGCTTCCACCGTAGAAAAAGGCGGTGCATGTCACTGGGAATACCCGGGAAGGCGAAGCAGAATGAAGATACTCAAGTCAGAAGACCTGCCTGTAATGGGTACTGTGTAGTCACGAGGAATTGGCTGGTACGGAATGAGCGGATTGTCTTTCGAAAATGTGGAGGAGAAATCTGCCTGTTAAGGTACGCCAGCTCCTGTAATGATGCAGGAGCTTTTTTTGTGCGCAGACCTGTATATGGAGGAGTGCTGTCAGCATAGTATGCGAGTTGCAGGGTGAGTAAGGAAAAGCATTCTTCCTGTTTGAGTACACAGAATGCATGAATACAATAATTACAGCAGAGTAAGAAACTGCGTCCGAGGAGGAAAACTATGAACAGTAAAAGTAGTAACGGAAACAAGAAAATTGTAATTGGAATCGTCGTACTTGTGGCATTGATTGGACTTTTTGCCATCCTGTATAATGTATTTCGGGAAAAACCGGTGGAAGGTTCTAAATCCATTACCATTGAAGTAGTAAATAAGGCGGAGGAAAAGACAAGCTATGAATTGAAAACAGATGCGGAGTATCTCAGACAGGCAATGGAAGAAGCGGAAGGCCTTACTTTTTCCGGTACGGAGAGCGAACATGGCATGATGGTGGAATCTGTGAATGATGAGACAGCTGATTATAATGTAGACGGCGCCTACTGGGGATTCTTTGTGAATGGTGAGTATTGCAATTATGGTATTGACATGCAGCCGGTAGAGGACGGAGATGTATTTTCTATTATCTATACAGTGGGGGAATAAGAGGTTCTGAGCCATAATGGAATAGAGAAACGAAGGGAAGGAGCGAATTCCAAAATGGAACCGGAAAAGTATAAAAAAAACAGGAAGCTGACCGTCCGGGATATGACTCTGATCGGGCTGATGGTGGCTATTCTTGAAGTATGTAAGGCTGCTTTGAGCTTTCTGCCTAATATTGAACTGGTCAGTTTCTGGATTATCCTGTTTACTGTCTTTTTCCACAGAAAAATTTTTTTTGCAATTCCTGCCTTTGTTCTGATGGAAGGACTTATCTACGGGTTTGGCATGTGGTGGTTTTCTTATCTGTATGTATGGCCGCTGCTTGCTCTGGTCAGTTTCATATTCAGAAGGCAGGAATCTGTCTGGTTCTGGAGTATTCTGTCGTCTGTATTCGGTCTGTTTTTCGGGTTTCTGTGTGCGATTTCCTATGTTGCGGTGGGTGCGGCGGACGGAGGACTTCGAAGCGGACTGCACGCCGGGTTTACCTGGTGGGTGGCAGGGATAAAAATGGATATCATCCATGCCGTTGGAAATTTTGTGCTTATGTTAGTACTGTATAATCCGGTCTACATGACTATGAAGAAACTGGTACCTACATACTTTTATGATTGTAAGATATAATGACCTTATTCGAGGCATGGAGCGGCCGGATGGCCATCCATTATAAATTGCAGGGCAATTTATGATATAACATTTCCCATTAATCCTCCTCCTCTTCCGACAGCGAAAGGGAGAAGACAAATTCGCTTCCGGCGCCCTCTGTGCTGATGACATTGATATGCTCACCATGGCAGTTGATGATCTCCTTTACGATGGACAGACCCAGCCCGGTTCCTTTTTTATCCTTGCCCCGGGATAGATCGGACTTATAGAAGCGGTCCCAGATGAGCTTCAGATCATCTTTTGGGATACCAATTCCCGTATCTTTTACAGATACAAAAAGTTTACTGTTCTTCACAAAGGTTTCCACTTTGATAATAGAATCGTGATGACTGAATTTAATGGCATTATCCAGCAGATTATAAAGGACCTGCTGGATTTTTTCCATATCGGCATGCACCAGAAGCTCATCGCCGGTGAGAATCATTTCAATGGCGATGGTTTTCTTTCGACAGGTACCTTCGAAGGAAGTGGCCGTGGAACGGATAACGCGGTTGATATCGAAATCTGTCAGGTCCAGAAGCATGCCTCTGGTATTTAAATTATTCAGAGAAAGCAGGCTGTTGGTCAGTTTCGTCAGTCGCTCCGTTTCATTTAACACAATATTCAGATATTTATCATGCATATCCACAGGAATAGTGCCGTCAATCATGGCCTCCAGATAACCCCGTATGGAAGTCAGCGGAGAACGAAAATCATGGGATACATTTGCGATAAATTTCTTCTGATCGTCTTCCGCACCTGCAATCTGACTGGCCATATGATTCAGACAGGCTGCCAGATAACCGATTTCATCGTCACTTTCCACCTGGAATTCATAGTGCATATTGCCGGCGGCATACTGCTCCGTGGCATGAGTGATTTTCCGCAGGGGAATATAGACCATCTCCGTGAAAAAGATCAGAATGATCAGTGACAACAAAAGCAGTATGGCCATGGTGATATAGGAGATATTCAGCATACTGTTGCAGGATTCTTCAATCTCCGACATGCTGCAATGAATGACCACATAGCCTTTCACTTTATAACCGGAAGTAATAGGGGAAAAGACACTGAGCACTTCCTCTTCAAAATTGTCAAAAAAGGTATTGACCATATAATAAGACTCGCCGGTGGCCGTAGGGTCAAAGTTCTCAATGGTAATCACTTCCTCCACATTAAGAGGGGAATCCGTATCCAGCACCAGATTACCTGAAGGATTGATGATGCGGATAATGGAATCCAGATAGACAGCCAGGGAATCCAGCTGGGATTTAACCGTTTCCAAATCCATTTCACGGGCATAGAGACCGGTTGCGTAAGTGTCGGAGATGCGGTCGGCTTCGATATACAGATGTTCCGCCTTTTCCCGAACCAGCCGGTCTCTGGTCATACTGGGCACAAAGGTAGTGACAATGATGAAGCTGAACACACTGAAGATAAAATATGCGAGAATAAACTTCAGATAAAGGGTTTTCTTCATGTATTGCGCACCTCAAATTTATAGCCGATACCCCAGATGGTGGTAAGCTTCCAGTTGGCATGATCCTTGATTTTCTCCCGGAGGCGTTTGATGTGCACGTCCACCGTGCGGGTATCGCCGATATATTCATATCCCCAGATCTGATCCAGCAGCTGCTCTCTTGTGAAGACATGATTAGGGGAGGATGCCAGAAAATATAAAAGCTCCAGTTCTTTGGGAGGCATCTCCACTGTCCGGCCCTTGTAGACAACGGAATAATTGGTCAGATTGACAGACAAATCGGTATACTGGACACATTTGTCATCTGTATTGGCAGGGACAGCGGCGGCAGGTTTATAACGGCGCAGTACCGCCTTGGCTCTCGCCACCAGCTCTTTGGAATCGAAGGGTTTCTCAATGTAATCGTCCGCACCCAGCTCCAGTCCCAGTACCTTGTCGAAGATTTCCCCCTTTGCGGAAAGCATGATAATGGGAATGGAATACTTTGCACGAACTTCCCGGCAAACCTGATACCCGTCAATACCGGGAAGCATGATATCCAGCAGAATCAGATTGGGAGAAAAGCTTTCCATGGCAGGCAGTACGGACTCCCCGTCATTTACAATCATGGTCTCATAACATTCTTTCGTCAGATACAGAGCAATGAGCTCGGCGATATTGTTGTCGTCATCTACAATCAGGATTTTCTGTTTGTTTACCATATAAATAATCTAACCTTTCCGTAGTCTGTTGCCTCTGCCTTAAATGGATTAAACTTTTATGCAGGGGTCACAGGTCCTTTTTTCAATCATTATAAAGATAGAAATCTGTTCTGCCTGAACTTTACTTAAAGGTGACAATAGTGACTCCGGAATCTCCCTCGCCGTATTCACCCAGACGGTATTCCTTCACATATTTCAGCCGCTTCAGATGGCCGTGGACGGCATTGCGGAGAGCGCCGGTTCCCTTACCGTGAACCACACGGACACTTGGCAGGTGTGCAAGGTATGCGTCATCCAGATATTTATCCAGCATGGACAGAGCCTCGTCCACCGTTTTGCCCAGAAGGTTGATCTCCGTGGAAATGGACAGAGTCTTTGCCATTTTCATCTTACCTGAACCGGAGGAACTGTGCTGAAGGGTTGGAGCCGAAATGGTCTCCTCTTCCGCATAGACGAGGTCCTTTATATTGGTGCGGGTACGGATAATTCCACACTGCACAAACAATCCTCCCTTTGCGTCCGGCAGGGTACTTACGACACCCTTGAGCCCCATGGAGACGATTTTCACGGAATCTCCCTTTTTCAACTTTTTGGGATCTATTGTTCGGGATTTTTTCTCCGACTGCAGTCGGTTCCCACCGTTTACAGAAAGCCGGTCATTTTTCTCATTAATTTTATCCCGGACCTTCTGCCTTTTTTTCTCAAGTTCCTTCATATCCAGGCCGGCCCCTGCCTTGTTGAAGTCCCGGATGGTTTCGTCGGCAATTTCTTTTGCCTCCTGCAGAATTTCCCGGGCTTTTTCATTGGCTTCCCTTAAGATTCTGTCTTTGGCCTGATCCAGTTTCTCGTTCTTCTGCTGAAGCTGTTCCTGAAGCGTACGAATACGCTCTTTGTGTTGTGCGATTTCCAGCTGTTCCTTCTCGATGGTAATACGGCTCTGCTCCAGGTCCGCAATGACATCTTCGAATGTTTTATCCTCTCTGCCGATCTGCTCTCTGGCGGCATTGATAATCTCTTCGGACAGACCCAGCCGGGAAGAAATGGCGAAGGCATTACTCTTTCCGGGGATGCCGATGAGCAGTCTGTAAGTGGGCCGCAGTGTCTCCACATTAAATTCACAGCAGGCATTTTCCACAAAAGAAGTGGACAGCGCATATATTTTCAATTCGCTGTAATGGGTGGTAGCCATGGTACGGATACCTCTGTCATGAAGGTAATTCAGGATGGCGATGGCCAGGGCCGCTCCCTCCGTGGGGTCTGTTCCCGCTCCCAGCTCGTCAAAGAGACAGAGGGAATCCTGGTCGGCATGATTCATGATGTGGACGATTCTCTTCATGTGAGAAGAAAAGGTGGACAGACTCTGCTCAATGCTCTGCTCGTCTCCGATGTCCGCATACACTTCCGTAAAAACAGACAGTTCCGAACGGTCCAGCGCAGGAATGTGCAGGCCCGCCTGTCCCATCAGGGTGAAAAGTCCTATGGTTTTCAGGGAAACTGTCTTACCGCCGGTATTGGGACCGGTGATAATCAGCAGATCGAAATCCTTTCCAAGGTGGATGTCAATTGGAACTACTTTCTTCTTGTCCAGCAGAGGATGACGCCCCTTCCGAATATTGATATAACGATCCGTATTAAAAATCGGTTCCGTGGCGTTCATTTCCATGGCAAGCTCCGCCTTGGCGAAAATGAAGTCCAGAAGGGACATGATTTTCTGGTTGGCAGCCAGCTCTTCGGTGTGTTCTCCTGTCTGAGCGCTTAAATCCGCAAGGATTCTCCCGATTTCTTCCTTTTCCTCCAGCTCCAGTTCCCTCAGCTGGTTGTTCAGACTGACAACAGCGGCAGGCTCGATAAAATAGGTGGAACCTGTGGCGGACTGGTCGTGAATCATGCCGCTGACCTGCCCCTTGTACTCCGCCTTGATAGGAATGCAGTAACGATTGTTGCGCATGGTAATCACCGCATCCTGGAGATAAGTGCGGTA
>JAAWLQ010000199.1 GCA_022797995.1 Lachnospiraceae bacterium | reverse complement strand
CTGGAAATGTCCAGGCAGGGGATACATGAGCGTCTGAAGCGCCTGAAAGAATCCCCGGACACACATTATGAACTGATTACCTCCAATGGCGTTTCCATTCTGGGTGAGAGTGACGGGGAGGAGGACTGTCAGGTCATAGAGCTGATCTCCGGGGAATCCGGGTGGACTTATCGCAGCTATGTCCAGAACCGGCAATTTGACAGATATCTGTCAGACTCCACCAGGCTTATGCTTCTGGGGGTTCTGGGCATTACGGTAATCTGTGTGGCCGCACTGTTTATCTCTTTTAAGACAAATTATCTGCCATTAAAGAAAATCATCGACAGTCTGGAGAAGTCTATGGACAGGCCTAAGGGTAAGACCGGCGAATATCGGTACGTGTGGGATTCTTTTGAACATCTGCTTCTGACCCAGAAGAAAAATCAGGGGGAACTCGAGGCAGACCGCAGGAAGCTGAAAACAGTGTATCTTCAATATTTGCTCAGCGGCAGATGCAGGCCGGAGAATATACATGCCAATGACCTGAAGCTTTTTAATCTTGACTTTCTGGAGAACAGTTTCCGGGTTCTGGCATTTGTGCTGACCTCCGAGGAGGATGCGGAGAAGAGCGGTTATATTTTCCGGGAAAGGGGGATTTATCCGGATGAGTCGCTGTCTGTGGACGCTACCTTCGGCCGCAGACAGGGGAATGTTCTGTATTATTTTCTGAGCAGACCCGAAGAGAGGGTTTCTCAGCAGGAGACATTGGACCGCTTACAGGCCGAACTATCCCTCAGAGGATACTCATGCCACATCTGTGTCAGCAATGTGTATACCGGCAGCTTAAAGGCTTATGCTGCTTATGAGGAGACCACAGAACTTGTCAGAACGGTTCCCTGGAAGCCGGGAGCCCCCGGCCTGCTGTTCTATGAAGACTATCTCAGAGACAGGCGGCAGAACCGGCTGAAAGAAGACATCACGGCATATATTATGGCTAACTACAGCAACCCGGCCCTCAGTGTGGAGGATGTCTGTGCCGCATTGGGAAAGTCAGCGTCCGGGGTCAATAAGCAGCTGAAGGAATCTGGCTGTGAAAGTGTGTTGTACTATATCAACCAGGTGCGCGTGGAGGAGGCAAAACGTATTTTCAGGGAAACATCCGGCCGGCTTTCTGTGAAAGAGGTCATGCGGATGGTGGGTTACGAGAATCAGAATACCTTCACCCGGGTATTCCGAAAATATGAGGGAATGACACCGTCGGAATATGCTGCCGGAGTGCAGAAGGAATGAAAGTTATTTCGTGTGCTCCATTATATAAAGTGCATAAAAGAAACAGAAAACAGGAAAGGGATTTGTACACTATATTGAAATTGGTGACAGATTCCTTTTTTTGTGGACTGACAAGTCCGGGAAATCGTGATATCTTTTGGTAAACATGGCCATGTTAATACTGGAAATTACGATTCAGAAATGGAGGACCTGTAATGAAAAAGAAACGACTGATTGCCATATTGGCCGTTCTGACAATGCTTGCAGCCACTGCCTGTGGTAACGATAACGGAAGAGGCTCTGACAATGAGAGCAGTAATGTATCTTCGCAGTCATCATCCGGCGGCTCTGCCGAAGTATCTGGCGCCTCAGATGCGGGATCACAGGAAACAGAGGCCTTTTCCTATCCGATGGCAGATATCACACTGACCGTGAACATGGACACCGATCCTTATGATATGACGGAATATCCTTATCTGGCAGAGGAAGATTTCTTCTGGAATGTATTGAAGGAGAATACAGGCGTAACTCTGAAGAATTTCGGACCTACGCCGGAGGCTTATGTCTTTGATGAGGATTTTCTGGTGATGCTGCTCTCCGGGGATCTGCCGGATTTGCTGTGGGCCAACTGGGTGGAATATCCCGGAGGACCTGCCGCCGCCATAGAGGAGGGCTACATCATTCCATTAAATGACTATGCGGCGTATATGCCCAATCTGATGGCTTATCTGGAGGCAAATCCCGAGATTGCCAACCAGGTGACCCTGGATGACGGAACCATCTTCTGCTTCCCATTTGTCCGTGATATCGGCATGCAGATTGAGACCGGTGCGGCTATCCGGCAGGACTGGCTGGATGAGCAGAATCTGACTGTGCCTGTGACTGTGGAGGAATGGCATGACACATTGGCCGCCCTGAAGCAGGCCTATAATCTGCCGGCTCCTCTGACCTTTGAGAGCAGATGGTTCTTCCTGGAGTACGCCATGACGCCCATCAGCTCCGCCTATGAGACCACATATCCTTTCTACATTGCGGACGGTAAGGTACATTTCGGCCCGCTGGAGGAGAACTATAAGGAATTCATTGCGGAGATGGCCAGATGGAACGCAGAGGGACTGATCGATCCGGATATGCCTACTGTGGACAAGAGCACTGTCACCTCCAAGATGGCAAGCGGCGAATGTGCCATCTGCATCAACCAGCTGGGTAAAATGACCAGCTGCCTGAATTCCAATGAAGGAACAGATTATAAGCTGTCTCCCGTTCCCAGCGCGGTATCCGCAGCCGGCGAAGAGCCGAAGATGAGCCACTACAGGAACAGCTACAATGGCTCTTACTCCATATCCGTAAGTACTTCCTGCAAGGATATAGAAGCAGCCTGCAGATTTCTGGATTACGCTTATGGAGAAGAGGGCAGTATGCTGTACAATTACGGAACGGAAGGTGTTTCCTATGAGCTGGACGGGGACAGCGTGAAATTCCTGGAGACTGTCACTGACAACGTGGATGTGACCGCCAACTCTGCAAGAAACGCATACGGACATTATTTCAACTGGGCTATGGTCTCCAGGGATTATTCCATTCTGCTGGATGAGGAGTCCCAGAAGATTCAGTCCGGCTGGTATGCCAATATGGAGGATTATGCGTATCCTACCGTAAATCACACGGCGCAGGAACAGCAGATTCTCAGCGATTACTGGACCAACATTGACGACTACTGTCGGGAGATGATTCTGAAGTTTGTCATCGGGTCCGAGAGTATGGATAACTGGGATGATTTTATCGACAAATTGCGGAATACCTATCATATTGACGAGGTCCTGAAAGTAAAGCAGGATGCTTATGACCGCTATATCAGCAAGTGAGGAGCAGGCGCGCTGCCCGGAGAGATATCCGGGCAGGCTGTGCCCTGCCGGAACGGTTGTGTTCGGGAAAGGAAACCTGGAATGAAGAATAAGAAAACCACAGACAGTCTGACCTTTCAGAAAGACTTTCAGAGAAACTGGTCTCTGTATCTCCTTGCTCTTCCGGTCATTCTGTTTTATCTCATATTTCATTATGTGCCAATGTACGGCATTGCCATTGCTTTCAAGGATTTTAAGATGAACCTTGGTATCTTCGGCAGCGGCTTTGCAGGATTAAAGCACTTTAAGGCATTTTTTGATTACCCCAATTTCTGGAGACTGATTGGGAACACGGTGCGCATCAGCCTTTGCACCCTGCTCTTCGGCATGCCGGCCCCGGTTATTTTCGCCCTGTTGCTCAATGAACTGCGGATGAAAAAGCTTCGCTCCGTAATTCAGACAGTGTCCATCTTTCCGCATTTTGTGTCTCTTGTGGTAGTATGCTCCATTATCAAGGAGTTCTGCCTGTCCGACGGCCTCTTCAATGTGGTCGCCGGATGGTTTGGCGCGGCTCCCAGATCTCTGCTGCAGGTTCCGGGGGCATTTACCCCTGTCTATGTAATCAGCCATATCTGGGAGAAGACTGGCTGGAGCTCTCTGATTTACCTGGCGGCCATCGCGGGGATTGACTCTCAGATTTATGAGGCCGCGGATATAGACGGAGCAGGACGCTTCAAAAAAATGTGGTACATAACCCTGCCCTGTATTAAGCCTACTTTCATCATCCTGTTTATCATGGCGGTGGGCGGCGTCATGAGTGTGGGTTCGGAGAAGATACTGCTTCTCTACAATGAGACCATCTATTCCCATGCCGATGTGATTTCCACTTATCTCTACCGGAAAGGCCTGCTGGAATTTAATTTCAGTTATTCCACGGCAGTGAATCTGTTTAACTCGGTCATAAATTTTACACTGGTCATGGCAGCCAACCGCATCAGCAAAAAGCTGTCGGATACCAGTCTGTTTTAGGAGGTTGCCATGATTGGAAGTAAAAGTCTGAAAAACAGGACCATAGACCTGGTGCTGGCAGTGTTCCTGACCCTGCTTGCCACGGTCATGCTCTATCCCATGCTTTATGAGGTGTTCGTCTCCTTCAGCGAGGCCGGAGAGCTGGTAAAGTCCAGAGGCATTTTACTGCACCCCCTGGGCTTTACCCTGGATGCCTACAAAATTGTATTCGGAATCAGGGATATTCTCACAGGCTATGCAAACACTCTGTTTGTCATGGTGTTCGGTCTGGCTGTGAACCTGCTGATGACATCTCTGGGGGCTTACTTTCTGTCCAGAAAGTCGGACCGTGTGAAGCTGCAGAAGCCGGTTATGCTCATGATTCTGTTTACCATGTACTTTTCAGGAGGACTGGTTCCCACCTGGCTTACCGTTAAAAATCTGGGACTTTATGATACCAGATGGGCTTTGATTCTCCCCACCGCGGTGAATACCTACAATATGATTCTGCTTACCTCCTACTTCCGGTCCATCCCGGAATCTCTGGAGGAATCGGTGCGTATGGACGGCGGAGGACATATCACGATTCTGTTCCGGATTATATTGCCCCTGTCCAAACCGGCAATGGCAGTTATGTTCCTCTACTATGGCGTAAGTCACTGGAACAGCTGGTTCAATGCCATGATTTACCTGCGTGACAGCAGCCTGTATCCCCTGCAGCTGATTCTGCGCAATATCCTGGTGGAGGGCTCCGCCCTGAATACCAATTCTTTCTCCGTGTCCGCCATGAATTATGAGGAGATGGAGAAGAGCGTAAAGGCGGCAATGGTAGTGGTATCTACGATTCCTTTTCTGCTGATCTACCCTTTCCTGCAGAAGTATTTTCGGGGAGGGCTGATGGTAGGATCCCTGAAAGAATAGAAAGAAAAAGAAGTGGAGAGGAATGTCATGAAAATTATAAATTTACTTACACAACAGAATAACAATAGAATTACCCTGGGCTTTCAGATTCTTTCCGAGGCCCTGGAAAAAGCAGGATTCTCTGTCCGCAGGCGGGAGATTTCGGAGTTATCATCTTACCGGGAACTGGAAGACGATATATTGTATGCCGGCACATTGGAAAAGGATACGGGAATAGAATGGCTGCGGCAGGAAGAGATTCTGTTGTTCCATGCCGAAGAGCCGGGGGAGGAAGGCTTCTACCTGCTCAGCTGCCCCGGACATCTCACCGTTCTCTGCGGCGGAGATGACACGGGAATTCTGTATGGCTGTCTGGAACTGGCCGGAAGAATCAGGGAGCAGGGAACTCTGCCCCGGGAGCTTGCCTTCGGAGAGACGCCGGTGTACAGGTTGCGGGGACCGGCAGTGGGCCTGCAGAAGACGAAGATCGAGCCGCCCCGCCGTACATACGAATATCCCATTACTCGGTCCCGGTTTCCCTGGTTCTATGACAGAGAGCTGTGGAGTGAATTTCTGGATCGCCTGCTGTGGATGCGCTGCAATGTGCTTTATATCTGGAGCGGGCATCCTTTCTCTTCCCTGGTGAAGGTGGAGGGTTACCCGGAGGCCCTGGAGGTGACAGAGGAGGAATTCCGGGAAAACCGGGAAATTTTCCAATGGCTTACCGGGGAATGTGACCGCAGGGGGATCTGGGTAGTACTGAAATTCTATAATATTCATATCCCTTATCCCTTTGCGGTGGCCCATGGACTGGAATTGATTCAGAGTAACATTCATCCTCTGGTGGCAGATTATACCCGGAAGACCATCCGGGAATTCATCAGATCTTTTCCCCATATCGGACTGATGGTGTGCCTGGGGGAGGCCCTGCGCGGAAACAGGAATAAGACGGACTGGTTTGTGGATACCATTATTCCTGCCGTCAGGGAAGGGATGGAGGATGCCGGGATTACACAGGAGCCGCCTCTGATTCTGAGAGGGCATGACTGTGACCCCCAGGATGCCATGACAAAGGCAATGAAGCAGTATTCCAATCTGTATACCATGTGGAAATACAATGGGGAAGGCCTTACCACGTATCTGCCCAGAGGAAACTGGCAGCAGATGCATCATTCTCTGGCGGAGATCGGGACCACACACATTATCAATGTACATATTGTGGCGGATCTGGAGCCATTCCGCTTTCTGGCGCCGCTGTATATCCAGAAATGTGTCCAGGCAGGGCGATACCGTCTGGGGGCAAACGGACTTCACCTGTATCCGCTGTTCTACTGGGACTGGCCCTATTCGCCGGACAGGACCAGCCCACGCCTGCTCCAGATGGACAGAGACAGAATCTGGTTCGAGGCATGGTTCCGCTATGCCATACAGCCTGACCGGGAGGAAGCTGTGGAAAAGCAGTATTGGTCGGCGCGTTTTGCCTCTCTCTATGGGCTGTCAGGAGAGGACGGCGGTCTGCTGTTGGAGGCTATGGAAGCCGCCGGGCGCTGTGCTCCCAGGCTTCTGGGACGGGTGGGCATCACCGAGGGTAACCGTCAGACCTTCAGCCTGGGTATGACCATGAGCCAGCTTACCAATGTAAGCCGCTACCGGCCTAATCTGGAGCTGTGGAACAGCGTGGCTTTGAAGGGAGAGCAGCCGGAGGAATATGTCAGGAGAGAGCAGGAGGGACTGCCTCATATTGGGGAGACTCCTTATGACTGTGTGGAGGAAGTGGCCGCCCTGGCAGATGAGGCCCGGGCAAAGTTCCGGCTCATAAAGGAACATGTTCCGGACATGGGTGAGGAGTTATGTCGGATGGGTACAGATGTGGAGGCGCTGTGGCTGCTGACTCATTTCTATTGTCACAAGATCCTGGCGGCCATGGAAATATTGAAATATAAAGCCGGTATGGACGAGGAATGTTACGGTGACATCTCGTTGCTGGAGCGGGCAGGGGGCTATCTGGGCCGGTCTCTGGAGATATATGGGGAGCTGGCCACACTGACAGAGAAGACATATTACTATGCCAACAGCATGCAGACGCCCCAGAGAAAGATTCCCTTCCCGGACGGAGACCGTTATGGCCACTGGACTGCCTGTCTGCCGGAGTATAAACGGGAATATGAGAACCTGGTGAGGCATACGAAAGAACTGAAGGAAGGCCGATATCATCCGGGGAAACAGCCTGAGACCGACATCCTGCCGCTGCGGCCGGCCTCTTTTCGGTTGCTGTCGGAAAATGCACATACTTTTGTGATGACATCCGGAAGCAGTATTTCCTGCGACAGGGTACGTAAGCTGCAGAAGCTTGCTCCGGAGCTTCAGGGCCTTACGGGTATTGCAACGGATTTCGAGAAGGCCTTTGA
>JAAWLQ010000198.1 GCA_022797995.1 Lachnospiraceae bacterium | reverse complement strand
GTACAGAGAAAGAAACATGAGATGGAGCTATGATATAACCGGCAGCTTTACCGCTGCCGGTATTTTTATGGAGGGAGCATTTGAATGTATTTGAAGCGGCCTCTCTACTTGTCAATTCTATGATCACCATTCGCCGCTCACTGAATGAGCCATCTCATTCTCATTTCCTGACAGCCCTTTTTGCCATGTAAAGCACCATCTTTGTGTGACACAGCCAGCAAAAAGTATCCTACAATAATTCATATATTTCACACCCCAATCAACGCGTCAAAAGACCCTGCAACGTTCAACCGGCCGTAACCCGCTAATGTCAAGTTAGTATCACGTACTTTTTTGTCGAAAATCCCGGAAAAGCTTATGTTTTCGTGGGGCTGATGTTAATTAATGTGAAGTCCAGCGGAAATTGATGTTAAATTAGTGTCAAGTTGTTTTAATATTTACCACTCCAAACATACGCTTAACTTTATCATCAAAGCGGCTTGCGCTATAGCACTGTTCCACCACGCTTTCCCACTGTTCGCAAAGTCTGGGCAGCAACCGACTATATACCGAAGTCCTTTTCTTACTTCCAGGTATCCTGATACCATAATAGTCCCTTTTTTTGGCAATTATACTCTCCCAGGGATTATCAATCTCTTCTACTTTATCATAATACTGATAAGCAGCCACTATCCATGCATCCGTACTATCACAGGGAATCGTGATCAGGATATCTTCGTTATCTGCATGTCTCCCCAGCCATTTTCTTATCGATTTCTCCAGATGTTCTTCATACCCCCTGGAACTTTGCACATGCTTCTCACAGGGTAACATAACCGGGCATTCTCCTGCAATTAATCTCGAACACCTCAGCGGATGACTTTCTGCTCTGTTCTCACAATCTACAGATTCGCACAGGCAATGAACCTCTCTTTCTTTCCTGGACACATCTGCGTCCAGCTGAACAACGAGCAGGTCAAGCTGCGGCGTGACCTCATGAAAGACTTTATCCAATATATCAGAGTTAGTCTCGCACCATCTCCAGACCCCTTTCCATCCATTTCCGAAACGTCCCGTCATATCAGGCTCCGGCTGCAATCTTCTGTATTCGTTAGCCTCCCCGGTTATATGGTCAATGACTTCTCTTATGACCATGTAATCAGTAGGGCCTTCCCCTACAATACCAATCACCTTCCTCATATCAATTCCGGAACACCCCCTAACCTCCCATTAATCCACAATCTGGACAACGGCTGCCCTGATTCCAGCAATTCCTTTGAGACTTGTATCCGGTCGATTACCGCATATCCATCTCTGTTTCTACTAACGGCAAAAAGACGGATATCATCGTTACATAAATCCAGGCCATCCAGTACCAATGGATTATGTGTGGTCATGAAGACGGTTCTCTGCGACTCCAATATCAGCTGCGCGAAAATTTCCGTCAGCCGTTTTGCCAGCCTGGGGTTCAACGCATGGTCGAAACTGTCGATAGCAAACATAGATGGCGACTCGGGATGCATTGCCATGCACAACATAAACAGAACATATAATGCTCCCTCGCTGGCATCATAACCTGTAAATGCAGCATTTGCCTTCAAAAATCTATCCTTAAATTCAATAATCTGGCGCGTGGACGGGACTCCAGGGTTCAGGTTCGCTCTTTTAGGAGCAGCAATATCGAAATCAGATGCCCATTCAATCAGGTCAAGGACATCTTCCATATAAAGCGTGCCAAACCGCATCTCCCCATCTACGCTTTTCAGAATTTCCTGAAGCGCATCCGCCATACGCCCGCCGTTCAATCCGATAGGCACGACCTGGGTATTATCTGTGACTGTCCCTCTGAGGGTAGGCGTATCCGGCTGGTAGATACCGTATTTCTCGATGTACTTTCCCATCCTTCTACATCTGTGCTCATTCAGCGTCTCCGCAATCATAAAATAGCCGATGTTGTTATTCAGCTGGATAGCAGACCGATTACTCCTCCCCCACACTAGGTTCCCATCCTGGTTCACACTTTCAGAATGGTACTTCCATGTGTCATCATCTGTAGGTGTCGTCATATGGACAGAATAGTCATATTCACCATCGTCTTCCCATTGAATGCCCAGATCTACTGTAAGTCCCTCTCTTTTCATTGTCTTGAATTTCGACTTATATAAAGCCGAAGCACTCAGGCGTATCCCTTTTCTCTGTAAGACACTGTTATTTACTCTGTCCGTCATGGCACCACTCAATATTCCGATTGCTTCCAATATCGTAGATTTACCGGATCCGTTGGCTCCGATAAATACATTCACTTTTCCCGGTTGGAAGCTTACATTGTACAAAGACTTAAAGTTTTTCACATTGATTTCCCTGATTGTCATGCAGTCTCCTTCACAAATAAATTGGATATTTTTATATGACAATATAAATTATAGCATAATGCTAAAAAAAGTCCATATCTAAACTATAAAAATTATTGATTAGCAATACTTTTTATAATTTTAGATATGGAACTTTTTATAGAATTCAGGTTATCTTCACACCCCAATCAGTGCATCAAAAGACCCCGCAACATCCAGCCGGCCGTAACCCCATTCTCTGTTAGGATAAACCGTATCAGCGCTCCTGGAGGCGCCTCTGATAAAATAGTTCTTAATCTCCCTGTTGGCTATCATGCTGTCATTTCCCTCCACCACAGCCCACTGCATAAACTGCGCCACCGCACCTGTGGTTATGGCAGCCGCCAGGGAACTTCCCGACTCTTTTCCACGGATTGTGGATACATTGACTCCCGGCGCGGAGAAATCGGGATTGATAGTCCCGGTTCTGGTAAATCCCCTTCCCGAATCAATGTAAAAGCTGTTGTTGGCCGCGTTGTAAGTAGATACGCTGATCACATCCTTTGCCATGGCAGGTTCTGTCAGCGTAATGTAGGGAGAGGACTCCAGAAACTGTACCGGAGCATTCATAAATTGCGTGATGGGCAGCCACATATGAAATGTTCCGTTATAGACATCCCCCAGTGCTTCCACCAGGAAAGTCCATATTCCCGGCGTGGGTCTGACCACACGCACCACCACAACCTCTTCTCCCGAAGCCGGTTCCACCAGGTTTCCCGCCAGCGTAATTCTGGTCCTCTCATATACGAAGCCATAGGTAACGCTGTTTTGAACTCCCAGGCGAATAGGAGGAATCGTCTCTCCACCGGGAGAACGCACCGATAACGTAAATAAATCCGGTACATTCCCCCAGAGTTCCAGAATAAATCCCTCCACATTATCCGCAACCCGAATCTCCACCGGCACATTTTCTGCCGTGCCGCTGCGGGGTTCCAGATAGCCCTGAAAATGATGCCCCGCATTCCCTTCGTTGCCTCCGCAGACCACCACCGCACGGCTGCGTTTTGACGCAATGTAATCCAGATAGCTGGGCAGCGGAGCACTGCCCGCGTGATCTCCGTAATTGGTGCCCAGCCCCAGGCAGATCACCACCGGACGCCGGAACCGCTCCGCGAAGCTGTCCGCATATTTAACCCCCAACATGATATCTGTCTCTTCATATGCCGGAACTCCGGGCGGTACAATATAAAAATCTCTGAGGAACTGCTTCGCCTGCTTTAGTTTAACAACCACAATATGGGCATCCGGCGCTGCCCCCAGATACCCAATTCCGTTCATCAGTCTGCTTCCTGCCGCCACACCTGCCATAGTACTGCCATGTCCGTTCTCATCCCGGCTGGGCACCACACTGTAGGGGTCTTCCGACTGCAGCGCACGGTCAATCTCTTCTCTCGTGTATTCCGTCCCATAGTAGAAGCCTTCCGGAGGGGTTCCACTCTGAATTGTCTGATCCCAGATTGCCAGAATGCGGCTCTTTCCCTCACTGTCCCGGAACGCCTGATTGGTGTAATCGATTCCCGTATCAATGATACAGATTACCACACCGCGTCCCGTCAGGCTCAGAGGCTCCCGCTGAACCTGTGTTATTCCGCTTACAATCAGGCTGTTCGGATCATAGCCCTGACTGATTACATTCTCCTGCATCAGTCCGTACAGCTTCGGTACGGCCTTATAGTCGAAGACATACTCGTCAACATTTCGGATATTTGTCTCGCTTAAATATACGATATAGTACAGATTGTCAATATCAATATAGCATAAGTCGAAGATACTGTCCTCCAGAATTTCCAGCGGGAAATTCGTAATGACATCAAAATAATGCTCCGAAAGAATCTTATCCCTGCAGTCCACGCGGCAAACCTCTTCTCCGTTCTCTTCCCGGCCAGAGCCGTACAGAACCGATACAATCACCGTATTATATGCAGATTTCTGATTCCCGGTGCCTGACAGCTTTTATTCCGCTATCAGCACTACCGCTGACCTGGGAGGTATCTTAATCTTGCTCCCATACTGAAATTCCGTTTCCGCCTGAATATCCTTTCCGTCTTCATATTCCACAAAAGTATTCACACAGACTTTCCATCTCATGCCCTCCGGCAGACCGGGCAGCTGCATATCCAGGGCATCCCAGTATGCGTTCATCCCGTAGAACACAATATCGTCTCTGGTATCCGTTTCGTCTCTGCCGGCATACATAATGCCGATCAGTCTGCTGGTATGATTTGTTCCGCCGTTCCACGGATACCCGTTATGAATACTGATATCCGGAAATCCGCAATGAGCTTCTTTAGTTGTCCTCCGGATGACAGGATGACTCTTGCGGAAAGCAATCATATACCGGAAGAAATCATGTATCTCCCGATATTCTTCCAGCCTTGTCCAGTCCAGCCAGGAAACTTTGTTGTCCTGACAATACGCATTGTTATTTCCGTACTGTGTATTACAGAACTCGTCTCCGGCGTAAAACATTGCCGGACCACGGCTGCACATCAGCGTGGCAAAAGCGTTTTTCACCATACGGCGGCGCAGTCCTTCCACCTCCGGATCATCGGTCTCTCCCTCCACACCGCAGTTCCAGCTGTTGCCATTGTTGTCCCCGTCGGTATTGTCCCAGCCGTTTTTCTCGTTGTGCTTCATATTGTAGGAATAAAGGTCATACAAAGTAAACCCGTCATGGCATGTGATAAAATTCACCGATGCACTCTGTCCGCGTTTCAATGTATCATATAAGTCTCTGGAACCGGTAATCCTTGTGATGGCCACTCCCGCCATACCTTCGTCCCCTTTCAGGAACCGGCGCATGTCATCCCGGTATCTCCCGTTCCACTCCGACCATCTGTTATAAGCCGGAAAGTTTCCAACCTGATAGAGCCCCGCCGCATCCCAGGCTTCCGCAATCAGCTTGACCTTCCCCAAAATAGAGTCACAGGCAATGCCCTGCAGAATCGGCGGCTCCGCCATGGGCTCTCCGTTCTGATCTCTGGACAGGATAGAGGCCAGGTCAAATCGGAAGCCGTCCACCCTGTATTCTGTCACCCAGTAGCGCAGGCAGTCAATAATAAACCTCCGCGTCATGGGATGATTACAGTTCAGCGCGTTTCCACAACCGCTGAAATTATAGTACTGTCCGTCCGGAGTCAGTATATAGTAGATGTTGTTGTCAATCCCCTTAAAGGAAAAGCAGGGGCCGTCGTCATTTCCTTCCGCCGTGTGATTGAACACCACATCCAAAATGACTTCTATTCCGTTCTCCTTCAGCTCGTAAATCAGCTGCTTCAGCTCGTCCCCCTCGTGATTGTGCTCCACCACGGAGGAATAGCTTGTATTTGGAGCAAAAAAGCATACCGTATTATAACCCCAGTAATTGTAAAGCTGTTCTCCGTCCACAACCCTGGCGTTTTCCATTTCGTCGAATTCGAAAATCGGCATCAATTCGACCGCATTGACTCCCAGATCCTTCAGATAGGGAATTTTCTCACGCAGCCCTTCGTAGGTCCCCTTTGCGGCCACACCCGAAGACTTGTCCTTTGTAAATCCACGGACATGCATTTCATAGATAACAAGATCTTCCAGAGGAAGCTCCAGCTGCCGTACATTGCCCCAGTCAAAATTGTTTTCCACAACTCTGGCATGATAGACAAAATTTTCACCGTCTTCCGGCCGCTCTCCCCACTTTCTCTGTCCGGTCACAGCTTTTGCATAAGGATCCAGCAGAATATTTTCCCTGTCAAAAAGCAGCCCCTTCTCCTTATCATAGGGGCCGTCCAGCTGAAATGCATATTCAAATTCTTCAATATTCAATCCGAAGACCAGCATGGAATAGGTATTCCCAATGTGATAGGACTCCGGAAATTTCAGTCTGGCATAAGGTTCCTTTTCCTGCGGATGGAATAACAGCAGAGTACAACTTGTAGCGCCATGGGAATGAATGGTAAAACTGACTCCGTTGGATGCTGCGGCCGCACCGTCTCTATTGTAATAGCCGGGCCGTACTTCATAGCCCTCTATGATGTCCAGAGGCTGTAATTTCACGCCTCGCTGTGGTTTGTGCTGTACAGAATCCATTTCTGTTCTGTTCCTCCGTCTCCCTTCTCTCTTCGGCCCCGGAAAGCGCTTTCTGCGCCTTCCGGAAACCATACTACTGCATAGAAGCTTCAATACAGCCAAGAATTTGCTCCTGAACCGGCAGAATCTTCTCCAGAACCGCCTTCGCCTCCCCAGGCTGGCCGCCGCGCAGCAAATTCAAAATTTCAGTGTATCCCTCATAGATGGGCGTAAGTGACAGATTTCCCGCCGTTCCCTTCAGCGCATGTGCTTTTTCTATTGCTTCTGTATAGTCGCTACATCCGTCCTCAATCCGCACTTCATTTGTTTTGGCCATCTTTACAAAAGATCCCAGCAGCTTTGTATACAATTTTTCATTTCCCATAATGCGCTTGAGTCCGTCATCCACATCCACTCCCAGCGACCTTAACTCATCAAGTAAATTCATAAAATACACCTCTTTCCGAAAAAACATTCATATTAATATTTCCCGAAACCATCTCCCAAAGAAATCACCTGCTCGTTTGCATTTGACAGAGACGAGGAATAATTTGAAGTTCCCCTGCTCGAAGTGCTTTGACCGTTACCCAGATTATAAATGGAAAGCATCTCACGCATTCTGGACGCCTGGTTGGAAAGCTCCTCGCTTGCCGCTGCACATTCTTCACTGGTTGCAGAATTCGTCTGTACCACCTGAGATACCTGTGAAATTGCCTGCTCAATCTGTGATACTGCAGTGGCCTGATAGTTGGAGGACTCCGCGATACCATTGATAATTACTTCGCTGTCCTGAACGACCTTCGTAATCTCCTCCATTGCCTTTGCCGTCTCGCCTGCAATCTTGGAACCGGCATTCACCTTCTCAATGGAGTCCTCTATCAGAGCAGAAGTCTCACTGGCGGCTTCCGCACTCTTGGCGGCAAGACTCCTCACTTCCTCCGCTACAACGGCAAAGCCTTTTCCGGCTTCTCCGGCCCTTGCCGCCTCCACTGCCGCATTCAATGC
>JAAWLQ010000197.1 GCA_022797995.1 Lachnospiraceae bacterium | reverse complement strand
TTCTCCTCCGGCTTTTTCATTCAGGTGGTCGATATACCAGACTGCTTCCGCCGGGTTGGCGCAGCACCCCTCCATCATGTTGCCCCGATAGCCGTAAATCAGATTTTCCAGACAGACCGTCACATCTGTTTCCAGAAGCTGCGGAATGAGGCTTTCGTAAAGCTTTAAATTCATCTGTCTCACGCTCTCAGGCGTCTGGGTATGGTCATCCGGAAGCGTATGTATTCCATGAATCACCAGATAGGGAATCCCTGCAAGTCCGCAGTAACGGACACACTGCTGAAAAATCCTTATGGCGTAATCCAAAAATTCCGGAAAATCTTTCACATAGGAGGGATATGGCGCATGGGCCTGGACAATCTTCAGCCCGCTTGCCTGTATAGCCGTCAGTTCCCGGGCAAAATGCGCCTGAATTTCCTCCAGCGAGTCTTCAAAAATACAATGCTTCAGAATCTTTTTCCGAACCTCCATGGTTTCCCATGCCTGATTCAGATTCCAGTCAATTCCGTCAAAACCCGCATTCCGTATCATCCCGTATGCCTCTTCCGGTTCAAGTCCCCAGTTCGGAATCAGTCCGCCTGTCTGAACGCTGATATCCATATCTTCTCCCCTCTCTGTCCTCTGTCTCCGCCGTGTCTTTTTTATCCGGCGTCTCTCAGCCTGCTGCCTCTGCCCTGCCTTTGGGTCCGGCGTCTCTCAGCCTGCCGCCTCTGCCGTGTCTTTTGGTCCGGCGTCTCTCCACCCCCGTTACCACCGGTATAATTCTTCCTCGATTACCGGAGTCCACCAGAGATATCCGGCCTGTGTGGGGTGAACCCCATCGTACATATACAGTTCATAGTCCTCTTCCGACACAGCGTTCATTTCTTCGTTGTTCCACAGATCAACCACACCGATTCCCCATTTCTCCTGTATGTCAGGCAGAAGCTCCACCATCTTCCCGTATTTTATATTATCATACTTTGTTCCTGTGTAAATCACCACCGGACAGTCCCAGGTTTCCCGGCAATATGCGATAATATATTCCAGCGCGCCTGCCACTGTCCGGGTATTAAAATCCTCCGGATTCCCGGAATCACTGACCTCACCCAGGCTCACCACCCTTTTTGCAGATGCGTCATTTGTAGAGAGCTGGCATACCACCATATCGAATTTCTGGCTGGTATCCACATTATTCAGACGCTCTACATAGGAATTCTCATATGATGCGGATAATGTGGTTCCGCTCACCGCCTCCTTCACGATTTCACAGTTATTCCGTTTTCCAATATAATCTGCCATGGATACATCCAGAGAACGTGCGCCTTTTGTCACGGATGAACCCAAAAAGAGAATCCTTTTTCCCTCCAGCGGCCGATTCTCCAGAGGCTCCACATTCTCAAGGTGGTACTGCCAGGCATTTCCCGGTTCGTTTTCCAGTTCCTTCCCGCCGGATGTCCCGCCTGCCTGTGCCGTTTCCTTCTGCTCCTGTGCAGATTCAGCCGCTGTCTCCGCCTCTGTTACCATTTTTGCCGCCGTTTCCACATGGGAAGCGGCCGGCAGATTCCTGTCAGATGTAGTATGGCACATCTTCTCACCTCCCGGTCCGGCCTTTCTGATGCGGTCCGGCAGGGAGAGGTAAAATCCTCACCCTGCCAGATTATTACCGACTTCTTCATCCGAATTTTCCCAGACTTTTAGTTTCCATTCAGTTCGTCCAGAACCGGCTGCCAGATTCCCTTGTACTCCTCCAGGAATTTACTCCATTCACTTTCCGCGTCCATTTTGTTACATACAATCTCTGCTATTTTAGATGTTACCGGCACGGAGTAGTTCGCCCGAACGTCGCTGTTCAGGTAAGTATATCTGTCCGAATCCATAAAAATTGTTCCGTTTTTCCGAAGCTCCAGCGTCTGCTGCACAAGTGGAGGAATCTGCGGGTCATAATTACTTGCGTAACCGGAAATACCGATATCCGCCTCAGCAATCGCCCAGCCCTGGAACACACGACCTTCCTCATTCACAGCCTTGGCATCATACTCATCCTCCGGTATCAGAATCTTCAGTCCGCCATCGTCGTCATAGGTCCAGCTTTCGCCGTAAACACCGCTCTTCCGGCTGATCTGTCCCTCCTTCGAGGTAAAATACTGAATGATATCCAAAATGCGCTCCATGGTTTTATCGTCTGTCTCCGGGTTGAATACCACCACACCGGAATAATTGGTTCCGCCCCGGCTGTATACATGACGGTCGTCCGTTGCCAGACATGCGTAACCCAGAATATCGTCTCCCAGAGGATCTTCCGTCCCGTTATTCTGAAAAGCCTCCACTACGCCAGCCGTATTTCCGGCGCTGCCGTTCTTGTAATAGGCTGCCAGCAGATCCGCTCCGAACATGGATCGATAAGTAGCCGAATCGTCGATACTGTAATAGTCCTCATCCAGCAGTCCCGTGTTGTACCAGTCCTGCATTTCCTTGATTGCGTCAATTACCTCCGGCTGTCCGGGACCATATGCGATACTGCCGTCCTCTGCGTCATAGAAATTGCTGGTATTAACACCCATAGACAGGAAGAATACCTCCTGCATTTCCGCGGTTGTGGTGCCCAGGCCCTTGTCACATAAACCGGCATCCTTCACCTTCTGTAAATACTCTTTCAGCTCGGAATGGGTTACGATGCCGTCTTCCCCCATCTTCTCCATGCCAACCTGCCTCGCCCAGTCTTTCCGGAAAAAGAGGCTCTCCGTCTTGGGAAGCTTGCCCTCCGGCTCAAAGAAATTGGCGTAGGTGGCAGTGGGCAAAATATACAGCTTCCCGTCTATGGTGTAGATTTCCTCAATCCCCGAAGCCTTAACTGTTCTCGCCAGCTCCGGCCACTTTGTCTTCCAGTCGTCCGGAAGCGGCTTCAAAAGGCCCTGGTTCACATAGTCCAGATACTCTACCAGATTCAGTCCGCCCCAACGCATGGTATCCGGCATGGTGCCAGTATTAATCCAGATTCTCTGCTTGTTATTCTTCTCCTTGCTGGGACAGTCCCACACCTCCATATCAAAGTTGAACTTTTCTGCCAGATGCTTGTAAATGGCGCCCGCCCTGTAATCGTAGCCCATTCCGGCTCTGTCTTCGCTGAAGTTCGTGGTTGCGGTGAATGTGATAAACTCATCATAGGTCTTCTCCTCAGGTGTGTCCGGTGTCTCCTCTGATGCGGAACTCTCTGTTGTTCCCTCCGCCACTGAGTTCTCTGCTGATTCCTTTGTCGAGGGAGTCTCCGCCGAACTCTGCCCCTCATCTTTTCCCCCGCAGCCTGCCAACATAGTAACTGCCAATACTGTGCTCATCAAAACGGCTGTAAACCTTCTCATTAATTTCATGAAACTCCTCCTGTCCTTTCCTCTTTCCATGTTTATATTGTTCCCTATCTCCAATCTTCACTCCCCGAGACAGATCGTCCGGACCATCCGTCCCAGGCGTCATGAAGATGCAGAATCTTCTGTAACGGTTCCTGTTGAACCGTTTCGAATTTTTTACATTTTAACACTGCCCACCAGCACGCCCTTGACAAAATATTTCTGCAGGAACGGATACACCAGCATAATGGGAAGCATGACGATGAATACGGCCGCCATCTGGATACCCATGGAGTAAATATTGTCTGACAGATTCCCCATGGATGATTCCGCTATGGCACTGCCTCCCGCATTGGCCAGAAGTGTCCTCAGGAACACCTGCAGCACTGCCTTGTCGGAGGAATTCAGTATCAGCGTCGGCCAGTACCAGTTATTCCAGGCTCCCACCACATGGAACAGAGAAAATGTGGCGATCATCGGCTTCTGAAGCGGAAGCATTACTTTGGAAAAGATAACCAGATCGCTGGCGCCGTCTATCATCGCCGCTTCCGGCAGGTCATTCGGAATGCTCTCAAATCCGTTCTTCATGACAATAATATTGTGGACCGATGCCAGAGACATCAGTATAATCGCCGCATGTGTGTTCAAAAGTCCCATATTCTTGATCAGCAGATACTTCGGTACCAGTCCGCCGCCGAAGAACATCGTGAACAGCATGATGTAAAATAATACCTTCTTCCCCGGAAACTTTCTGGAAAAGCAATATGCCACGGCTGTCATAAGTGACATTCCCAGAACGGTGCCTACCACTGCAATCTTGATTGTGTTTTTGTAGGCAGTAATCAGTCCCTCCGCATGTTCCAGCATATATTCGTAGTTCGTCAGCGTAAATTCGCCCGGCAGCCAGGAAAATGGTGCCCTGATATAAGCGGATTCCGTCTCGAAAGAGATTACGATCGCATTCCAGAATGGGATGACAATCAGGATCGCGAACACAGTCAGGCATACAAAGCTCACAATGTCCACCGAATCGTATCTCTTCTTTTTTCTTTTTTTCATCCGTCGCCCTCCTGTCAGATCAACTTGTGTTCACCCTTGCTTAAACGGCCGGAAATCTGGTTGGCCAGAATCAGCAGGATGAAGTCAATCACTGATTTAAACAGTCCTACCGCTGTGGAAAAGCCGTAATTTGGAACAGCACCAAATGTAATGTCATACACATAAGTGTCCAGAATTGTCACCGAGCTGTTGACCACGTCGTTACGCATATTGAAGATCTGGTCAAAACCTGCGTTCATGATGCCTCCGATATCCAGAATCAGCATAATCGCGATAGTGGCTCTGATTCCCGCAAGTGTGATATGCCAGATCTGCTGCCATCTGGACGCCCCGTCTACCCTCGCTGCGTCATAAAGTGTCGGATCAATCCCGGCAATAGCCGCCATATAGACAATTGCGCTCCAGCCCATGCCCTTCCAGTTGGCTGTGACGAACAAAAGTGAAGTGAAAATCTTGCTGTTTCCCAGAAAATTAATCTTCTCAAACCCCATATTCGCCAATGCCATATTGATGGTACCGCTGCCCGATAAAAAGTTTGTCAGAATCGCGCCTACCACAACCCATGACAGAAAATGTGGGAATGTGAAAATCGTCTGATATACCTTCTTCAGTCTCCTCCCCCGCATCTCCGTAATCAGAATCGCCAGAATAATCGGAAATGGAAACTGAAAAATGATTCTCCTTACACTGATCGTAAGCGTATTCCAAATGGCTTTCATTGCAATAGGCGTCACAAAAATCCGCTTCAGATTATCAAGTCCTACCCATTCGCTGCCCCATATACCCAGCTTGGCGTTATACTTCTTAAATGCCAGCAAAAGCCCGTACATGGGTCCGTAATGAAAAATGAGCAGCCAGACAAAATATGCCGCAAGCAGGATGTAGATGTATCTGGCCTTCCATATTGCCTGCATTTTCTTGTTTTTCTTCATATTTACCATACCGCCTCCTTTGTCCCTCAGCCGTTCCATATCCTGATACATCCGTTATTCCCGGCCGATGGGCTCCTTCTCCTTTATCCGCCAGTGGTATACATTCGTCCTGTTCTGGTCATAGGCATGTGACGCCTGGATCAACAGCTGCTGCCGGCCATCCGGACAATGTACCACCAGATTGTTGGAATATGCGCCGAGGCCCTGATCCGCCAGCCGGATGAAGCTTCCCGCATCCCATTCGACTCCGTCTTCCGAGTAATACAGGACAAAATGTCCCTTGTCCGCTCCGAAATTTCCGCTCCTGCCATGCATCCACCATCCGCCGGCAAAGTATACCAGCTGGGGATTGCGCAGCTTTTTCTCGAAGAATGCCCTGCGGTTCACTCCCCAGCTCCTTCCTTCGTCCTCACTGACCAGATATTTCAAATTATGTTCATCCTGCTTATCATAGATGTAGGCGATAAGCTTCCCGTCCGGCCCGAATTCCATCGTTCCATAGACACACTGTACCGTACTCTCAAAGGGAAGCTCCGAGCGGAGGGTATAGGTGGCGCCGTTGTCCTCGCTGACATAAAGTCGGTATTTATACGGACGCATAAGCTCGATCCCCGGCAGCTCCGGACAGTCGGCAAACAGAACATAGATCCGTCCCTCATGATTCAGAACATCCCACACGCGCCCGGCCTCATGTACAAACATCTTCGGTTCGGAAAAGGTCTCTCCGCCGTCCCGGCTGACCGCATAATAAGGTTCAAAGAACGGTCCCCAGCGATGTCCGTTGGTCTCCATATCACAGGTCAGATAATAGAGAATGATCGTTCCGTCATCCGCACACACAGCCTTCTCACACATCAGAGTACGGCCGCACTGCCGGTCGAACATAGTCTTCGAATTGGGCTCCATCATCGGCTCCGACCAGGTTTCCCCGCCGTCCGTGGAACGCCTGTATTCCATCCACCCATAGCCTGAATGTCCGTTCCATTTGGGATCTCCGGCGTCACAGTTGGCATAGAAAGCCAGCAGCTTACCCGGTTCATATTCCACAAGGGCATGTCCCAGATGCCCGCTGCGCCTTTGGGGCTCATGATCTGCAAACAGATATCCTCCGCTGGGCGGATTACCCGGCATCATCTGAAAACGTTGTGTCCAATTTATCATAACCTTCTCCTCCTCATTCATTTTCTCTTAAATCCGTAAAATCCGCTGTCCTTTCAGCTTTCGCCGACCAATTCCCGATTTTCTTCCGTAAATTCATAATTCCGCATGGACATCATCAGATGATCTCTGACAATCGCTTCGCTCTTATCTTTATCCCCTGTACGAAGGGTTTCAATAATACGGTCATGATAGGCTACTCCGTCTTCATGGGCACTGGGCAGACCCAAAGTGCTTTCCAGCATATACTGCAGGATTCCATTCATGGATTGGACAAATATACTTAAAAGTCGATTGCCGGACATCTCTGCCAGCTTCTGATGAAATTCCAGATCCATCTGCGAGCGAAGCTTTACGTCACAATTGCTGTCTTCCATTCTGCGGTTGATACCATTCAGCTCGTCCAACTGCTCATCAGTCACATTTGCCGCTGCCAGATGTGCCGCCTTCGCTTCCAGCCAGACCCGAACCTCATATATCTCTCCCGGGCTGATATGCAGCATCCTCGTCATGCGGTTGACCGTATCCAGAGCCTGGGCCGGCTCCGGCGGCACAATGTAGGATCCCCCGCCGGATTGTACTGCCACCAGTCCCCGTGCCCTGAGAACCGCCAATGCCTCGCGGATCACCGGCCTGCTGACTCCAAAGCCTGTGGCCAATGCCTGCTCTGATGGCAGCTTCTGTCCCACTCTGCTCTTATCATTCAGGATCATCTGTTCAATCCGGTCTGCTATCTGATCACATAGTATCTCTTTACTGATATTGTAATTAATATCGATATACCTTCACCTCCTGCGGTCAGAATTTATACCCGCGGTGACTGACATTTGCCATGCCTCCTGGCTCACGAGCAGAGCGCATTATAAATTGAGGACAAATTTGACCTCTCGTGAGTATATGTCCTGCTGCCTGCTGCCTGCTGCCTGCTGCCTGCTGCCTGCTGCCTGCTGCCTGCTGCCTGCTGCCTGCTGCCTGCTGCCTGCTGCCTGCTGCCTGCTGC
>JAAWLQ010000196.1 GCA_022797995.1 Lachnospiraceae bacterium | reverse complement strand
CTTGATGAAGAAGAGGTTGCTGAGATAATCACAGATTTGAGACTGAATCGCCAAAACAGTGAATATTGTAAGGAAGATTATGAAGATATTATTCAAGTGGCAGGGCATGCGGCACTTTATGATTATATTTTGGAAACTGATGATAAATTGACTATTTATAAGTTGTTGGATTTGAATAAACAACTATTTCAATATGCGCCTTTTCCGGAAGAAGCTGGAAAGACGCGGATAGATAATAATCTTGTATTGGGGGCTAAATTTGAAACAGCTGATTGGCGGGAAGTAGCAGCAGAGCTGGTGAAATTGCAGAAACCAGTGGAGGATTTGATGAGTGACGTTGATAAATTGTCAATCAGTGAATACCTATTGCAGGTATTGAAAATCCACCATCGAATTACTCAAATCCATCCATTTAGAGACGGTAATGGCAGAAGTTCCAGAGCATTGTTAAATTGGATGTTGAGAAAAAAGGGATTACCGCCAATATATTTTAAGCTTACAGAGAAAGAATTATATTATGAGGCATTGGAAAGTGCGGACAAGTATGAAAGTTATTCTAAGCTATTGAGGATAACAATTAGAGAATTATTTAGAACAATAATGAAGGAGAAATAACGGTTCGTAAGGTATTATCGCGGGCGACTGTGGAACCGGAATAGAGAGGACAAATCATGAATATCATAGCGGCGGCAGACAGAAAATGGGCAATCGGCAGGAAGGGGCGCCTGCTTGTGAGCATACCAAACGACCATAAATTTTTCCGGGAAGAAACCATGGGAAAGGTCGTGGTCTTCGGACGAAAGACCCTGCAGACCTTTCCCCAGGGCATGCCTCTGCAGGGCAGAACGAATATTGTTCTCACAAGGAACGAGGACTTTCAGGTGAAGGGAGCTCTTGCGGTTCATTCCCTGGAGGAGCTGAGACGGGCGCTGGAGTCGTATCCGACTCAGGATGTCTACTGCATCGGCGGTGAAAGCCTTTATCGCCAGCTCCTGCCATGGTGCGATACGGCTCATATTACGAAAATTGATCATGTCTATGAGGCGGACGCATATTTCCCTGACCTGGACAGGGACCCGGACTGGAAAATTACCGCGGAGAGCGACGAGCAGACATATTTTGACATTCCCTATACATTTTTTCGTTATGAGCGAAGAAAATGAAACCGGATATATTGACTTTTTATGGGAAAAGGATAATAATGTTACCAACTCCCATGTAAGGCCGGACCGAAGAAGGAATTGTTAATATTTTTTTATCATTCCTAAGGTCCATAAGGGGAAATGGGAAGTTGTCTGTACAATAACCGGAGAAAGAAGGGAACGACAATGGAAAAGAAAAACATAGACTGGAGCAATATCGGTTTCGGGTATATTCAGACGGATAAAAGATATGTCTCCTTTTTTAAAGACGGCGCATGGGACGAGGGTGTGCTGACGGAAGACGCAAATGTGGTGCTGAATGAATGTGCGGGTGTTCTGCAGTATGCGCAGACCATATTTGAAGGTCTGAAGGCCTATACCACAGAGGACGGACATATTGTGGCATTCCGGCCAGACCTGAATGCGGAGCGGATGGAGTCCTCCGCAAAGCGCCTTGAGATGCCGGTATTTCCGAAGGAGCGCTTTGTGGATGCGGTGACCCGGGTGGTGAGCGCCAACACGGCTTATGTGCCCCCTTACGGCAGCGGCGCCACGCTGTATATTCGCCCCTATATGTTCGGATTTAATTCGGTTATCGGCGTAAAGCCTGCGGACGTATATCAGTTCAGGATTTTCTGCACTCCTGTGGGACCTTATTTCAAGGGCGGCGTGAAGCCTCTGACCATCCGTGTCAGCGATTTTGACCGGGCGGCGCCCCATGGAACGGGAAATATCAAGGCAGGTCTGAATTATGCCATGAGCCTGCACGCCATTGTGACCGCCCACCAGGAAGGCTATGATGAGAATATGTACCTGGATCCCGGCACACGCACTAAGGTGGAGGAGACCGGGGGAGCCAATTTCCTCTTCGTGACCAGAGACGGCAAGGTGGTTACGCCAAAATCGGACAGCATTCTGCCCTCTATCACCAGACGTTCGCTTCTCCATGTGGCGAAGGAGTATCTCGGCCTGGAGGTGGAAGAGAGAGAAGTTTTCCTGGAAGAGGTAAAGGATTTTGCAGAGTGTGGTCTCTGTGGCACGGCGGCGGTGATTTCTCCCGTAGGGAAAATTGTGGATCACGGCAGGGAGATATGCCTTCCCAGCGGAATGACCCAGATGGGACCTGTCACCCAGAAGCTTTACGATACCCTGACCGGGATTCAGATGGGCAGGATCGAGGCCCCTGAAGGCTGGATTCACGTGATTCAGTAAATATTGAGAATATGGAAATATGGACAGAAATTTTTGGAAAATCATGAAAAAGTGCGGATGCGTATTCCTCGTTCTTATGCTGCTTACCGCCTGCGGGGAGGACGGCGGCGGTGCAAAGGTGGTCTTTACTACCGGACTTGGAAAGGATGAGGTGTTCCGCATCGGCGATGCGATCTGTACGACGCCGGAGCTGATGGTATATCTGACCAATACGCAGAATCAGTATGAGAGCGTATACGGCTCCGAAGTATGGAATGTCTCTCTGGATGGAGTCACGCTGGAGGAAAATGTCAAGGAGACGGTTCTGGCCAAAACGGCTCAGATTAAGACCATGTATTTACTGGCCGGGGACAGAAAGGTAGAGCTGGACGAAACGGAAGAGAAACGTGTGAAACAGGCGGCGGAGGAATATTTTACTTCCCTGAGCGACAGAGAGCAGGAGCTGATGGGCGTAAACGCCGACACAGTTGAAAAGCTTTACCGGGAATATGCTCTGGCGGACAAAGTATACCGGTATATTATTCAGGATGTCAATCCGGAAATCAGCGACGACGAGGCGCGTACCATCACGGTACAGCATATTCTCTTTCGTACTTATACTGTGGACGGTGCAGGGAACCGAATTGATTATTCCGATGAGATGAAGGGGACAATATATGAAAGCGCCGTGGAAGTATGCAGGGAAGCACAGGAAGGTGAGGCAGATTTTGTGGATTTGGCATCCCGCTACAATGAAGACTCTGTGATCACACTTTCCTTTGGCAAGGGGGAGACAGAAGCCGGCTTTGAGGAAGCGGCTTTTTCCCTTGAGACAGGGGAGATCAGTCAGGTAATTGAGACCGGGGAAGGGTATCACATTATCAAATGTATCAGTACTTTTGACAGGGAGCAGACGGATCTGAACAAGCTGGCTATTGTGGAAGAACGGAGGCGGGAAGTATTCGGCCAGGAGTATGATGCCTTTGTGGAGACGCTGGCACGCCAGCTGAATGCGAAGCTCTGGGAAGAAATTACGCTGCTCCATGATGACGAGGTGACTACCTCCGGCTTTTTTGACACCTATGCAAAATATTTTTCCGATTGAAAAAGCTGTTTAGAAAAATTTTAGAAAGCGAGAAAAGCCCATTTTATGGGCTTTTTTCTGTGGTTATTAGCACTCTGCCAAAATGAGTGCTAATTTTGTCTTGACTTTTGGGTAAGTCGGTTTTAAACTATGTTCCAGGGTGAATCGACCAGGCTTTAACGTAACATTTCAGACAAAATCAGGGAACTGTTACGTTTATAAAGAAGAAATCATACAGAAAGGAATGTTGCAAAATGGCAAAGAGTGGTAATTTATCAATCAACAGTGAAAACATTTTCCCGATTATCAAAAAGTGGCTGTATTCCGACCATGATATCTTTTACAGGGAGCTGATTTCCAACGGCTGCGATGCGGTGACGAAGCTGAAGAAGCTGGATATGATGGGCGAGTATACGTTGCCGGAAGGGTATAAGGCAAGGATAGATGTGGTTGTCAATCCGGAGAAGAAGACCCTGTCCGTCACAGATAACGGCCTGGGGATGACTGCGAACGAAGTGGAGGAGTACATCAATCAGATCGCTTTCTCCGGCGCCGCCGATTTCATTGAGAAATATAAGGACAAGAGCAACGCGGACCAGATTATCGGACATTTCGGCCTGGGCTTCTACTCCGCCTTCATGGTGGCGGACGAGGTGCACATCGATACCCTTTCCTATAAGGAAGGAGCGAAGGCCGTGCACTGGGAATGCGACGGCGGCACCGAGTACTCCATGGAGGACGGAGACAGGACGGAGGTAGGAACCACCATCACCTTATTCCTGAATGAGGACTGTCTGGAATTCTGTAATGAGTACAAGGCCAGAGAGGTTGTGAAGAAGTATTGCTCCTTCATGCCCACGGAAATCTATCTCTCCAAGGCCAATACCACAGAGACCCAGATCATCAAAGAGGACGAAAAGCTTGAGGATGACGAAGTTCTGGAGGTAATCCAGCCCGAGAAGAAGGAAGAGAAGAAAGAGGAAAAGAAAGAGGAAAAGAAGGAGTCCGCGGAAGGGGACGGTGAGACCGGAGAGGAAGAGAAAGAAGAGGAAAAAGAGCCGGAACCGGTCAAGCTGAAGATTAAGAAGCGCCCCGAGCTGGTGAATGAGACTCATCCTCTCTGGACGAAACACACCAACGACTGCACCAAAGAGGAATATCTGGAATTTTACAGGAAGGTTTTCCATGACTATAAGGAGCCTCTGTTCTGGATCCATCTGAACATGGATTATCCGTTTAATCTGAAGGGAATTCTGTACTTCCCGAAGATTAACATGGAGTATGAATCCATCGAGGGTACCATTAAATTATATAATAACCAGGTGTTCATTGCGGACAATATCAAGGAGGTCATTCCGGAGTTCCTGATGCTGCTGAAAGGTGTCATCGACTGTCCGGATCTGCCTTTGAACGTGTCCAGAAGCGCTCTGCAGAATGACGGCTTCGTGAAGAAGATTTCCGAGTACATTTCCAAGAAGGTGGCGGACAAGCTTTCCGGAATGTGCAAGACGGAAAAGGAGGAATATGACAAATACTGGGATGACATCAGTCCCTTCATCAAATTCGGCTGCCTGAAGGACGACAAATTCTGCGAGAGAATGAATGATTATATTCTCTTCAAGAATCTGGACGGAAAATATCTGACCCTGCCCGAGTGCCTGGAAGTGAAGCCTATTGGCGACGGAGAGGATCAGGAGAGCGGAGAGAAATCTTCAACCGACGGTGCGGAGACGAAGGCTGACAACAGTACGGCAGAGGACGGAAAGTCCGGAAGTGCCGTGGATGAAAACGGCGAGAAGGTGGAAGCCGAGATAGTATCCGACGGAAATGACGGGAAGGACGAAGCCGGAGATGCCACGGAAGAGGAGAAAAAAGAGAAGACCATCTACTATGTGACCGACGAACAGCAGCAGGGCCAGTATATCAAGATGTTCCGGGATAACGGCATGGATGCGGTCATCCTGACCCACAACATCGACCAGCCCTTCATCCAGCAGCTGGAGTCGAAGAATGAAGGTGTGAAGTTCCAGAGAATTGACGCGGATGTGACAGAGGCTCTGAAATCTGAGACGTCCGAGGAAGACGGAAAAGAGCTGGAGGAGCAGGAGAAGGCTCTGGGTGAGATCATGAAGAAGGTTCTGAACAACGACAAGCTTACCGTGAAGGTAGAACGGCTGAAGGATGAGAAGATTTCTTCCGTGATTACCCTGTCCGAAGAATCCAGACGTATGCAGGATATGATGAAGATGTATTCCATGCCCGGTATGGACATGGGCGGCTTCGGCAATGAAGGAGAGACCCTCATACTGAATGCGAACCATCCGCTGGTGAAGTATGTCAATGAGCACCAGGAAGGTGAGAACGTGGACATGATCTGCCAGCAGCTCTATGACCTGGCAAAGATTCAGCATGCGCCCCTGGCGCCCGAGGCCATGACGAAATTTATCGCCAGAAGCAATGATATCATGATGATGCTGGCAAAATAAAGACAACAAAATATAAGCTGTGAACGGAAAGCTCCCACAGGAACCAATGTCTTGCCGACATGCTGTGTCCTGCGGGAGCTTTGTTCTTGCACCACATGCTGTGTTCCTGCGGGAATTTAACTGTTCTTACCGCTCATCCCGGCTCCGAAATCCTTGTCACACCCACATAGATTTCTGAGATTTCATACCAGGTGGGATAATCTGTGACTCCGGTGGGCGGCAGATTGAAAATACCCTGGAAGATACGCACCGCTTCGGCTGTGGCAGGACCGTAGATACCATCAGGGGTAACTGTGGGAATAGCAGGATAATTTCTCGCAATACGGTTCAGCTGGGTCTGAAGCTGACGGACCTTTTCTCCCGAGGACCCGACGCTCAGATCATATCCGGGCCAGGAAGAGGGAACGCCGGAGATAATATCCGCAGTGTTGATATACATATCGTTTCCATAATAGTACCGTATGATTTCGATGGCGGAATATCCTTCTTTTGCCAGATACATGGAACCCCACTGGCTTAAACCGGAGCAGGTGACACGTTTCCCGTCACAGTAGGAAGTGAAGATGGGCTGGCGCACTCCGGGCCTGGAAAGGTAGTTGGCAAAAACCGTATCCACAAGATAATCAATATTTTCAAAAATATTTCTTCCGTATACCCATTTCTGATCATAGGCCGTGGAGGAGGTAATGGTAAAGTTGTATCCCTGATTCCGGTACCATTCCGTGTACACTCTGTTCAGCGTGAAAGACATAATCACCAGAATATTTGCATAGAGAGCATTTTCCGGCCAGGTGGAATAGATTTCGCAGGACGCCACATTTTTAATGTAATCCTTATAACGTACCCAGTAATTGGGCGCGGTGGAATCGTTGGGCACGCCGTCATGCACAATGATATATTCCGGGATTACTACCCGACTCAGGACGATTTCACCGGTCTCGGCCATGGGTTTGATCTCTTCCTCGGGTATTTTGGGAGGAAAATCTCCGAACAGAGTGTGAGCCGGTATAATCACCACTTTTTCCTCTTCCTCCGAAGCGGCCAGCGGATTCATCCGGACAGGCTGCAGCGACAGCTCGTTTGCGAAAATTTCGGAGCCGGACACCAGAACGGGCTCATATCCTTCGGCGGTCACTTCAATATTGTATTCGGAATATGGCTGCTGCTCATTTTCCGGTTCCAGTGACAAATTCAGCGGCGGTGCCGGCAGCTGTATGATTGGAGTCTGGCCGGAGCTGTCTGTGGTGAGCACGTCCAGCGGAGACTGCGGATCTCCGGTATAGGAAATGGTGACGGAAGCGTTCTCCACGGGAACCATTCCTATGGAAGAAACCACACTGATTTTGATGGAACCGGTGTAGGATCCGGTTTCATTTTCGCTTTCGGGATTCGGAATTTCAGTTAAATTTGTATCAGGCATATTTGTCCTTGTGCGTCGGAAGGCGCAGATAAATAGAGTTAGGTTATTATATGCGGCAGATGGGAAAGGGTTACAGGAGGACAGGGAGGCCTTCTACTACCGCAAAGGGACGGCGGAGGAGGGGAGGGAGGTTCTTTCCTCGGCGGGGGTAACGCGGCGATGAACTAACTGCCAACATTGACTAGGGCGCGAAAGTACCGCACCC